>CAMVAG010000219.1 GCA_947165405.1 uncultured Selenomonadales bacterium | reverse complement strand
CTTACGGCGTGGACGACCCGACCAATGAAAAATTTATTATCAAGACGGCTCGCGATAAAGGACTTTATGCAACAGGCGGGCATGAAGTTTCCAAACTTTACGGCTTGAAAGTAAGAACGCGCACGGCTGTCGTCAACGGCAGTTTGATTCCGCGAATGATGGAAACGGCGGACATGACCGAATCTTGCGTCAAGCGTTCGGGCATACCCTCCTCATTGATGATTATGCGCTGTGACGGAGGTGTCATGACGATTGATGAAGTTCGTCGCCGCCCGATTTTGACAATGCTGTCGGGTTTGGCGGCGGGTGTTGCGGGCGTCTTGATGTATGAAAAATTATCCGACGGAATTTTTCTGGAAGCGGGCGGCACTTCCACCGATATTTCTGTCGTCAAAGACGGGCGCGTCATGGTCAGCTACAGCGAAATCGGCGGACACAAAACTTATCTCTCTTCGCTGGACGTAAGGACTTTGGGCGTTGCGGGCGGCAGTATGATTCGCGTAGAAAACGGCAAGATAACCGATGTCGGCCCGCGCAGTGCTCACATTGCCGGCATCCCCTACGAAATTTTTTCCGACAAGTTGACGAATCCAAAGCTTGAACTTATTGCACCTTTAGCCGACGACGAAAAAGCTTTTGCAATCGTTTCGGGCGCGGACGGCAGAAAAGTTTCATTGACTTTGGCGGGCGCGGCGAATCTTATCGGCAGCGTGCCCGAAGACGATTACGCTTTCAACGGCGACAAAGAAAATGCTCGTGTTGCTTGGCAAGCGTTGGGTGACGTTATCGGTTGTTCGGCTGAGGAGGCGGCGCGTCTTGCAATGGACAAAGCCTCCGAAAAAATTTGGGAAATTGTTTCGCGGCTCATCACCGATTATAAACTTTCGCCCGAAATGTTGTGTTTGGCAGGCGGCGGCGGTTCGGGCGGAGTGGTTGTCCCGTATCTGGGCAAGAAAAAAAATCTTCAATGGAAAATCGTCAAGAACGCGCCGATAATTTCTACAATCGGTGTGGCATTGGCTATGGTGCGTGAGGTCGTCGAAAGAACGATTGCCAACCCAACCGAGCGCGATATAAAATCCATTCGCCGCGAAGCTCTTGAACAGGTCATGAAATCCGGCGCAAACGAATCCGGCATCGAAATCACCATTGAAATTGACAAGAAGGCAAATATTCTTCGTGCCGTTGCGACGGGTGCCGCCGAGTTCAAAATGAGCGACTCGATGAATAAAATTTTGAACGCGGAGGAACTTCATGCAATCGCCGTAAAATCTTTGAACTTGCCTGCTCAAAATGTCAGCGAGGTTGCGCATTGCGGCAAGTGGCATATCTTCGACGGGCGATACACAAAAAAAATTTTCGGACTCTTCCCCGTTCAAAAGCATCTTGTCCGCGTCTTGGACAGAAACGGCGTTGTTTGTTTGCAGCGCGAGGGCTTGGGCGCGATTATCACTACCAAAAAAAATTTGAACGAAGATTTTCAAACGCTTTTGGAAGAGAGCGTCTCTTACGGCACGGTCGGTGAACAACTGCCCGGGCTTTTCGCTTACTACGGAGAAAAGCAAACAGATTTATCCGGGCTTGTCAGCCGCGAACAAATTATTTCCGTCTTGGAAACCGAACTTGATTTGTTGTCGGACGAAGACGAAATTATTTTGCTTGCCGTCAACTGATGATTTTAAGTGAGGCGAAAAATTTGTACACACCGCGAATCCTCTTGTGCGGGAGCTTGAAAAATTTTTTAAATGCAAAAGTTGAGATTGTCGGGAAAATTTCTTTCAAAGGTGCGGCGGAGCGAGGAGAATTTATCGTGCCGAGCAATGCTCAAGCGGCGGACAACTTCAAGCTCAAAGAAGGCAGCTTTAAAATTTTTCTTGACGGCACGGAAATTTCTTCCGACGAGCTGAAAAAAATTTTGGACGGCGCGGCGGATTACATCGTCATTGAAAATCACGACGAATATCTTTTGCGCTTCAGGGAACTCTACGCGCTCAAGCTGATTGACAGAGTTATCACGGCGGAAACTCTTTTGACTTACGCGACGAAAAATTTTTTCGCGCTGAACAACGCCGTGCAAATTTTCAATCTGATTCGCAAGCTGCGTGTCCTCGATGTCGACGCCTTCTTTGAGCGCAACGATTATTACATGTTCCCCGACGCCGCTCACAAAATCGCGGGTATCCTCGACGCGGAATTTTCTCACTTCTACACGGAAATTTATCGCACGCTTGACGATTGCCGATTCAAATTTTTTGACGCGCTCCTCTTGACTGCCGAACGAACGCCCGAAGAATTTATCGACACGCTGATTGAAACCGATTCCTTGTCGGAAAAAATTTTTGCCTTCATTCGAAGAGGTTCCGCGCTTGAAAAATTTTTGGCGACTCACGAATTTGCCTTTGAAAAAATTTCGCGCTTCCCCGCCGTCAACGGCAACCTGATGCTTCTGAAAAAGTTCGCCCGCTCCGATTTTAAAATTTACGTCGTCACGCACAAGGACGCAAAACTTTCCGCCCTGCCCGAAGGCTACAAAATCATTCACGCGGGAAAAATTCTTGCCAAAAAAAATTTCGGTTATCCGGGCGACGACACCGGCGAAAACATCAGCCGGCTCAATCCTTATCTGAACGAGATAACCGCGCTTTATTGGCTTTGGAAAAATACGCGGCATGACTTTATCGGCTTCGTGCACTATCGCAGATTTTTCACGGCGGACGAAAAAAATTTCTTGACGACGGACGAGGCAAGAAAGATTTTGCGCGAGGCGGATATTATCGTCAACGGTTGCGAATTCGGCTACATTGCCCTGCGCGATTGGAAGACGATGTTGAGCACGCGCCCGCTTGCCGAACACGTAATTGACACAATCAGAAAATTTATCGCGGCTCGTCAAGGCGATTACCTTGCGGCTTACAACAGGGTCACGAACAGTTTCGGCGTCTTCTGCTACGAAATTTTTATCACGCGCCGAAAAATTTTCGAGGCTTACTGCGAATGGCTCTTCTCGTTTATAATCGACGCGACGGAAGAAATTTTGGCGACGACCGACATTGCCTCCTCCGACGACCCGCGAATTTATCGGGCGATAAGTTTCACGGCGGAACATTTGATGACGGTCTGGCTGATTAAAAATCGTTTGAAGATTAAAACGTTGCCGATAATTTTTCGCGACGACGTTTAAG
>CAMVAG010000218.1 GCA_947165405.1 uncultured Selenomonadales bacterium | reverse complement strand
GACAAGCTTGATATTTTTTCCTGCGACGTTGAAAAAATTTTGGAACGCATTCAAGCCGATAAAGATTCGCGGCTCGACAAAGCGATTATGAATTCTTGTCAAGGCTTCGGCCCTCAAAGCGTTCGTGAAACGATTTATCTTGCAGGCTTGCCGAACGACATAAAAATTTCCGCGCTCGACGCCAAAGACTTCGACAGCTTGAAAGATTCTCTGATTGAGATTCGTGACGCCGCAAAAAATCCGACGCCGTGCATGATTGACGACGCGGGAAAAATTTTGGCAATATCCGCCGTCAAGCTGAATTATCTTCGCGGGAACGAGCGCACGTTTGAAAGTCTTTCGGAACTTTTGGAAGTCGCCGACGAAATCGCGGGCAGCTATGTTCCTCCCGACAAAGAAAAATTTTCCAAGCTCGTCAACAACGAACTGCGCCGCGCCACAAATAAAATCGCCGTGTTGGAAAGCGAACTTGCCGCCGCCGAAAACGCCGACGATTGGAGGATTCGCGCCGATAATCTTTCGACTTATCGCTATCAGCTCAAAGACCACGCCGACGACGAAATCACCGTTGCCAACATTTACGACGGCGAAAAAATTTCAATCCCGCTTGACAGAAAATTGACGATTGCCGCGAACGTTCAAGCCTGCTACAAAAAATACGACAAGCTCAAGCGTTCGACGAAGTTTATCGCCCGGCAGATTGAACTTTGCCGCGAAGAAATTTTTTATCTGGAAAGCATCGCTCATTCTTTGACTGCCTCGACGACGCTTGCCGACATCGACGAAATTCGCACGGAGTTAATCGCGGGCGGCTACCTCAAAGAAGCCAAGAAACGTACCGCTCTAAGCAAAAAACCTCAACCGCTGAAATTTATCGCGCCCGACGGCACGGAAATTTTAATCGGGAAAAATAATTTGCAGAACGACCGATTGACATTTAAAATCGCCGCGCCCGATGACCTTTGGCTCCACACGAAAAATATCACGGGCTCACATGTCATTGTTCGCAGTTCAAATGTCAGCGATGAAACTTTGCAACTTGCCGCCGAACTCGCCGCGCATTTTTCCAAAGCTCGCGATTCCTCGAAAGTTCCCGTCGATTACGTTCAATGCAAATTCGTCAAGAAACCTTCGGGCGCGAAACCGGGCTTTGTCATCTTCACGAATCAACGCACGCTTTACGTCACGCCCTCCGACGCTTTGAAAAATATTTTGGCTCAAGCGCAGGATTGAAAGTTTTTGGCGCGAAGTTTACAGAAAATTTTCGGGAGGTGTTGCACATGGAAAATTTATTTCCTAAACACAAAGAAGAGCGGTCGAAAATTCACGAGCTTGATAAGAGAGAAAAAATTTATTTGACGAGTGAAAATTCTCCCGAACTCAAAGCGGCAATGGATAAAATTTCGATGGAACTTTTGGAACGAAATAAAAATCTCTACAAGCGGCTCGCAAATGCATGTTGATAAAATTTTTGCTTTCCGACGTTTTGAATTTCCATGCACAACTTGAAGGCAAAGGCGCGGGGATTCGTGATTTGGGTTTGATTGAGTCAGCAGTCAATGCGCCGTTTCAAACTTTTTGCGGGCAGGATTTGTACCCGACAATTTTTGACAAGGCGGCTCAACTTGCTTACGGCTTAACGGAGAATCATGGCTTTGTAGACGGCAACAAACGTGCGGCAATTCATTCAATGATGGTTTATCTTTTGCTCAACGGCTTTGATTTAACTGCCGACGAAGATGAAATTTTTAACGTCTCAATGAATCTTGCCGCAGGAAAAATTTCTTCCGTCGAGCTGTCGGAATGGTTAAAACTCAATTCAAAAAATTTTTCTGAAGAATTTTAAAGCAGTACCCCATAAATAATTTTTGCAAAGGAGAGAGCTTTATGAAGTCTGAATTCACGCTCAAGCTTGAGCGGTGCAAGGGCTGCGGCATTTGCGTATCGTTTTGTCCGAAGCAGGTTTTGGCATTGGACACGCTCGGCAAAGTTTACGTCGCCAATCACGAGAATTGTATAGCTTGCGGGCAATGTGAGCTGCGTTGCCCCGATTACGCAATTTTCATGGACAAAGTTAAAAAGGAGGCGGCGAAATGAGCGCAAGATTAATGCAGGGTAATGAGGCAATCGCTGAAGGTGCGCTCAAAGCAGGCGTCAGATTTTTCGGCGGCTATCCCATCACGCCTTCAACCGAAATCGCCGAAAGTTTGGCTAAGCTTTTGCCCAAAGTCGGCGGAACCTTTGTTCAAATGGAAGACGAAATCGCAAGCATGGGCGTCGTACTCGGTGCGTCTTTGGCAGGCAAAAAAGTTTTAACCGCCTCAAGCGGTCCGGGCATAAGTCTTAAGCAGGAACTTATCGGCTATGCCTCCGCCGCAGAAATTCCCGCCGTGATTGTCAACGTTCAGCGCGTTGGTCCTTCGACGGGACAACCGACCGCGCCAAGTCAAGGCGACGTTATGCAAGCGCGTTGGGGAACTCACGGCGACCATTCGATTATCGTCTTGAGCCCGTGGAGTGTCCGCGAGGCTTTCGACATTGCCGTTAAGTCAGTCAACTACGCCGAACGTTTCAGAGTTCCCGTGATTTTGTTGACGGATGAAATCGTCGGGCACTTGAGAGAAAACGTTGAGCTTCCCGCCGAAGTCGAAATTTATCCTCGCCGCGCTCCGAAAATTTCCCGCGCCGAAGGTTACGAACCTTTCACGCCCGACGAGGATTTGGTTCCGAACGTTGCCAACTTCGGCGAAGGCTATCACATTCACGTGACGGGCTTGATTCACGACGAAACGGGCTTCCCAAGCGGCAGTCCCAAAGTCACGCGTGAGGCTATCAAACGCATGCACGAAAAAATTTCCCGCGCAGAAGATGAGATTATCGAAGTTCATCAAGAGTTCATGGACGACGCGGAATTTGCGGTCGTGAGTTTCGGAGGCACGGCGCGCACGGCTTATGAGGCTGTCCTCAACGTTCGTAAACGCGGCTTGAAAGTCGGCTTCGTGAGGCTCGTGACGATTTTCCCCTTTGCCGAAAAAATTATCCGTGAGCTGTCGAAAAAACTTCGCGGGCTTGTCGTTGCCGAGTTGAATTTCGGGCAGCTTGTTTACGAGGTCGAACGCGCCGTCGCCGGTCAATGCCCCGTCAAGCTCTGCGCCAAATACGACATGACGATTTTTGAGCCGGAAGAAATTGAGGCGTCGATTGAGGAACTTAT
>CAMVAG010000217.1 GCA_947165405.1 uncultured Selenomonadales bacterium | reverse complement strand
CGCCGCTGTTTTTGCATCACGCAAAAGACGCGGCGGGAGCCGTCATCCATGACGGCTCCTTATTTGTATTCGTTCAATCTTTACGGCTTTATTCGTTTTGTTGTCAAGGTCAATCAGCACGGCGCAATAGACGGCGGCTCCTTCCGCAACTTCAAATTTGCTCGGTCGTCCCGTCACGAATCTTTTTATCACGGGCTCAACTGCCATGCCCAATATCGAATTTTCCGCGCCGACCATGCCCAAGTCACTGATATAAGCCGTTCCTTTCGGCAAAATTTTTTCGTCTGCCGTTTGAACATGAGTATGCGTCCCGACCACCGCCGTAACTCGTCCGTCGAGGTAATTGGCAAAGGCAAGTTTTTCGCTGGTCGCCTCCGCATGAAAATCGATTAGGATAATGTCGCAATCTTTTTCGATAAACTTCAAAATTTTTTCGGCAAGGCGGAAAGGATCATCCATTGGCGGTTGCATGAAAGTTCTTCCCGCCATGTTAATCACGCCGACTTTTTTCTTACCGACGGGAAAAATGCAGAAGCCTTTGCCGGGCGTGTCTTCGGGATAATTTGCGGGGCGAAGCAGGAAAGGTTCCGTGTCAATAATTTCCATGACTGTAGGGTTATCCCAAATGTGATTGCCTGTCGTCACGACGTCCGCGCCGCCGCGAATCAGTTCAGCAAAAATATTCGGCGTCAAGCCCTTGCCGTGAGCCGCGTTCTCGCCGTTGACGACGACCATATCGATTTTGTGAATTTGTTTGAGTTCGGGGGTTTGCTCCATAAAAAAATATCTGCCGGGTTTCCCGACAACATCACCGACCATTAAAATTCGCAAAAAAATCCCGCCTTTCCTAGCGCGAATACACGACAACCCGTTCATGCTCGCGCACGCCGACCAGCCGCCCTTCGACGCGCAGTTGGCGCATGTTGTTCAAACATTGCTCCAAATAATTTTCTTGTGCTATCAAATATTCTTCGTCAGGGAAAAAGTTATTGTCGTATTCTTCAATCAAGCGGTCGCCGAAATAATTCAATGCCAACTCGGTCAAAAGCGAAAGCTCCCGACAAGTCAACGTTGCCATGTCCCGTCGAACATGCAAAAAACAGGTGCCGTAAACACCTTCGACATTGAGTTGAATTTTTGTGCCGCCCAAGCCTTCCAAATGATGATAAGTTTCCAAAGACTCCGCCACATACGATAAAAAATCCTCCAAGTCGTCGTGAGAAAATTTCCCGTTCAATGCAAAGGAGAATTCAAGCGTCTCGCCTTTTGAATCGTAAGTTACTGATTGAACTGCAGGAAACACTACCAAAATCGACGCCAACAGCCGGCTTGCGTCGGGATTGGGTTTCTTCGTCTTCTTCAGAAAATCAAACACCGCTCTAACCTCCTTTGAAAAACAATGCGGAATGAATAATGCGCAATGCGCAATGAAGACGTTTTGATTACGCATTACGCATTACGCATTTCTTATTGGTTTATTATTTTGCGTAGTCGACGACTCGAACCTCGCGAATGATTGTCGCCCGAATTTGTCCGGGATAATCCAAATCTTTTTCAATCTTCTTGACGATTTCGTGGGCAAGCGTCACTGCCGCCGCGTCGTCAATCTTATCGGGCTTAACCATGACACGAATCTCGCGCCCGGCTTGAATTGCAAAGCAACGTTCGACGCCCTCGAAACTCTCGGCAATTTCTTCAAGCATTTTCAGTCGCTTGAGATACATTTCCAAACTTTCACGACGTGCGCCGGGTCTTGCTGCCGAAACTGCATCGGCCGCCGCCACCAAGACTGCCTCGACCGAAGTCGCCTCTACGTCGCCGTGATGTGAGGCAATGGCGTTGATGACGTTTTTGTTTTCGCGATAGCGTTTTGCCAAGTCCGCGCCGATTGTCACGTGAGGGCCTTCGACTTCGTGATCAACCGCTTTGCCTATGTCGTGGAGGAGACCGGCTCGTTTTGCCAAATTCACGTCGACGCCCAGCTCGCTCGCCATGATACCCGCAAGCATTGCCACTTCGATTGAGTGATTCAAAACATTTTGTCCGTAGCTTGTGCGGTACTTCAACCGCCCCAAAAGTTTGACAAGTTCGGGATGAATTCCGTGCACGCCTACTTTGAACGTAGCCTGCTCGCCGGCTTCTTTCATGCGGTTATCGACTTCGCGGGTTGCCTTCTCGACCATCTCTTCAATTCGTGCAGGATGAATTCTTCCGTCCGAAATTAATTTTTCAAGGGCGACGCGGGCGATTTCTCTTTTGACGGGGTCAAAGCCGGAAAGGATAACGGCTTCGGGCGTGTCGTCGATTATCAAATCAATTCCCGTCAAAGTTTCAAGCGTGCGAATATTTCTGCCTTCGCGCCCGATAATTCTGCCTTTCATGTCGTCGCTGGGAAGAGCCACAACCGATACCGTCGTTTCCGCCACATGGTCTGCCGCGCAGCGTTGAATTGCCGTGCTCAAAATGTCTCGCGCTTTTTTGTCTGCCTCGTCTTTGATTTGCACCTCGTACTCTTTGATTCTCAATGCTTTGTCGTGCTTTAAACCTTCCTCGACTTCATTCATTAAAATGGTTCGTGCCTCGTCTCGACTTAACTCGGCAATGCGTTCAAGTTCCGCGTCTTCCTTTTCCTGCATTGCGTCAAGTTGAGCTTGCGACTCGTTGAGCCGAGCCTCTTTCTTGCTTAGAAGTGCTTCTTTTTTCTCCAATGAATCCAGCTTTTTGTCCAGGTTCTCTTCTTTTTGAACGACGCGCCGTTCTTGCCGAGAGAGTTCGTTGCGTCGTTCTTTGGTGTCGCGGTCGAGTTCCTGCCGCATTCTATGAATTTCTTCCTTAGCTTCAAGAATTGTTTCTTTCTTTTCTGCGTTGGATTTTTCCCGTGCCTCGTCGACGATACGCCGCGCTTCTTCTTCCGCCGAGCCGATTTGAGCTTCGGCAGATCGTTTGCGCGCCATGTAGCCGCCCGCCGCGCCGAAAATTATTGCAATGATGACTGCTGCGATTGTAATAGCGATAACACTCACCCCCAAAATTTTTCTCTTGAATACCAAGATATTTTATAGATTGTCAAGGGATATGTCAAATGTTTTGCCGCAAATTTAGTGGCAATGATTGGGGTGTGATTCGCCCGTGACTGCCCGCATTGATTGACAAATTCTTTAACGTTCATGATAATCTTCTTTAAAAAATTTTCGGAGGTGTGTTGAAATGGATTTGATTTTAATTT
>CAMVAG010000216.1 GCA_947165405.1 uncultured Selenomonadales bacterium | reverse complement strand
ATCAATCGGCTGTTGCGTGTAAAATTTTTTCGCGAAGTCTTCGGGGATTATCAAGCCCGCCGCCTCGCCTTTGACGAGCAGACTGCGCAGGTTGTCGGCAGAAATAATGTACGACAGCAACAGGCTGAAGTTTTCCATTGACGTGCGCGGCCAAATCGCTCCGGCGAACAGCGCGAACGACCAACCTGCCGCTCAAAACGTTTTTGGAATAATCCTTCGGGATAACGACAATGCCGAAACTTTTTTGCGGATAATCGTCTGCTCAAAATCCATAGGCGACATCTGCACGAATTTAATTGCAACTTCCGGCGTGTCCAGCCCTTGACTGCGGAAGCCGTCATCCAAGTTGCAAACGATAATCGCAAATTTCTTCAAAGACTTTTGCAAAAAATTTCATCAACGTCGCCCGCGCCGGTGTCAATCATTGCCTCAACAAAAAACCGCTCCTCCGAGCGGCAATATTTATCGTGCCCGATGTGGTTGCCCATCATCCCGAAGGTGTCGGCGTACAGTTGCAAAATTTTTTTATCTTCGTGTCGGTGTCGTCCTCGCCTGCCAAAATTTTTTCGGCGCACTCGGCGAAAAGCGTCGTCTTGTAATCGATAACGCTTTTAATCAACGTGAAGCGCAACGAATGAATTTCCATTTCCGTCAACGCGGCGGCGATAATTTTTTCTTTCATGAACTCTCCAAATCCGGGCGAAGATTTTTCGCGCCGCCCAAATACACATGATGAATTGCATTTTGCTCAAGGTTTGTTTCCGCCAAGATTAAAACTCTTATGCAAAGCGGCAAAGAATTTTCGACGGCGGGCTCTCGCGTGTCGAACAGCGGCACCAATCTCAAGGCGGGCAACTGTCTGACTGCGGAGCTGGGAAAGGCGGCCGTCAAGTCTTCCGTCGTCGAAAAAATTATCGCGCCGATATTGTCTGATCTCAATTCGTTCAGCGATAAAATTTCCGTGACCAAATTTTTTGCCGCTTGCCAAATTTTTTCTTTGGAATTTTCGTCGACTGTCACTGCGCCGCGAATCCCTCGAAGTGACATTGTCATTGCCTCCTTAGTACTTGTACTTTTCCTTTATCTGCAACTTAACCGTTTCGTTCGCCAAAAAGTCGTCGTAGTTTGAAATTCTGTCGACCGTTCCTTGCGGCGTGATGTCCATAATTCGATTGGCTATCGCTCGGATAAAAGCGTGGTCTTCGTCGACAAAGATAATCGTGCCGGGAAATTCCACCAAACTTTTTTCCAGAGCCTCAATCGTCGGCAAGTCGAGGCAGGCGGTCGGGTTGTCAAGCAGTAAAAAATTTGCCGTGCCGAATGCAAGCTTGTCGAATTCCGATTTGGCAGCAGAGCCGGTATAAACTCGCGGCATGGAAAAAACTTTCACGCCGTCGGAAAATTTTATGTTCCCGCGCAGGCAGCCTCCGTTATCTTGATTCTGATAAGCCGTCGCCAAAGTCTTTATGAGTTTGGATTTGCCGCGTTCGTTGCGCCCGACGAAGGCAACTTTTTGCCCTTGACGAATCGTGAAGCTTACATCTTTGAAGAGCGGCTCGCCGTCACGATTTTTTAATAAGCCGTTCGCCTCAAGGACAATCGGTATCGCGCCTGAAGGTGTCGGCGGCAAAAGTTGAGCGCAACCGATTCTTATCGGTTCGGTTTGCGTTTCGCCGAGGTAAATCGTCCGCGAACAAGTCTCTTCCAAAAAATATCTGTCGCTGCTGACGATGACACACGTCAAGTTTTTGTTCTCCTGCAAAAAATTTATAAGCCACTCAATGCCTTCCGTGTCAAGATTTTTTGTCGGCTCGTCGAGAAGCAAAATTTTTTCGTCGTCATTTAGTCCGTGCAATGCTTTCTTGAGTTTTTCGGTCGCCGACATTTCCGCCATGCGCAGTTCCGAAAAATCCGCGTAGACGCTCCCGTTGACCGAATAAATTTCGCCCGAAATTTTTATTTCGCCCGCCGTAGGTTTGAGCACACCGGATATTATGTCAAGCAACGTCGACTTGCCGGCACCCTCGCCGCCGATAACCGCAACTTTTTCGCCGCGCCCGACTTCAAGATTAAAGCCGGAAAAAATTTCGCGCTTGCCGAGTTTGAGTTCCAAATTTTTTATTTGTATCAAGCTTCCCAACTCCTTTTGCGAAAAGAATATAACAACGCCCGCCCGCTGTCAACTTGCGCCGAAAAATCTGCCGTTGTAAAATATTTTCGAAAGGAGTGAATTTGATTGTTGGAATTATTTTTGCAAAACGTTTGGAAAGTTTCGATAGTCGTTGTTGTCGCGTTGATTGCGATTTATGTTTGGTTTTGTGCGCGAAAAATTTTTTCCCTCAACCGTGAGATAAAAAAAGTTCTTGAGACTTCAGACCTCGCGGAGGCTTTGAAAGATTCCGAATTGCTTGCGCCCGCTTGGAAAAATTTTGAGAAGTCATTGACGAAAGTCGGCGATGAATTTTTTTCGACGACGGACGCCGCAGAATTTTTTTCGCCGCAAAATTTAACTCGCAATATGAACATGACTTTTTGGCAGAGTTACGGCGGGATTTTCACGGGCTTGGGAATTTTGGGAACGTTCGCGGGCTTGACGTTCGGCTTGAGCGGCGTCGACATGACGAGCGGCGATATTGATGTTTTGAAAGGTGGCATTGCCAAACTTTTGTCGGGCGTCGAATCGGCTTTTGTGACTTCGCTTGTCGGAATTTTTTTCGCGATAATTTACAGCGTGATTCATCATTGCCTCATGAAAAATTTTTACGGGAATGTTCAAAAGCTTGCCGATAAGCTCGACGAAAATTTTCCTCGAATTTCTGCGGAGAGTTTGCTTGAAAAAAGTTATGACGAAGCCCAAAGCCAAACGGCGGAGCTGAAAAATATCGATACAATTATCGGCGACCAAAAAGCAATTTTGCAAAACATCGGTGAACAAGTATCAGAGGCAATTCACAACGCGCTTGACGAACGGCTTGCCGAATACGTCGAAAAAATTTGCGCGGCGATTGAAAATTTGGGCAAGGGCGGCTCGGCGGCAATCGGAGAAATTTTTGTCGGAAAGGTCGGCGAACAAATGGAAAGATTTTCTGCCGCGCTCGATAAATTTTCTGACAGCCTCGACGAAAAGTTGAAAGCCGCAAATGAAATTTCCAAAATCATGAACGAACAACTTTTGAACACGCTCAAGACTTTGAACGAAACTTTAAGCCGGCAAGCGAAAGATTCTGCCGAAGCACGAG
>CAMVAG010000215.1 GCA_947165405.1 uncultured Selenomonadales bacterium | reverse complement strand
AAAAAAAATCCTCCCGAAGGAGGAATTTTTATTCGGCAAGCTTTATGAAAGGAGCCGTGTAGTTGAAGTCGACGTATTCGACGGGGTGAGGATTCGTTTCCAAGTCGCGCAGAAAATCTTCCGTGAGCCGCGCCTTTTCGTCGAGGCGTTCCAGCTTGCCGATACGAATTTGAACGGGTCGTTCGGTCGCGCTGTACATGACGATATAATCCGCTTCGACAATCGCAATTTCCGACAAGCGATTGAGCGTATCCTCGTTGAGCCGCTTGAGGAAGTCAAGAATTTTTTTTACAAGCTCGTCGTCAATCTCGTCGCCGATATACAAATCCTGAACCGTTGCGCCGGTTATCATGGGGATTTGCATCGTCTTTATCGTCTTGTAGCTGTCGATAACAATTCCGTTTGTGTCGAGGTCGAGGTAGCCGTAATTGCAAGCAATCGTTGCGAGCGGTCGCCTCTCTTTTATTTTTATTTCCAATGTGTGCGGCAATTTTCTTCGGACGCTGACTTCTTCAATCCTTAAATCTTTTGACAGGCGGCTTTGAACAACATCGGTCTCCAGCCTGAAAAGTTGTTCGCCCATGTAAATATCGCCGATTCGCAAAATATCTTCTTGCGTCAAATATTTTGCGCCGTCGAGTTTTATTTCGTTGAGTGTGAAGAACGGCACATAGACAAAGAAGCCGAGCACCGCCGCGCTCACGACAAGAAAAATTATTCCTCTGAAAAGCCGCCCGACATTCCGCCGCCGCCGTCGCTGTTTCTTTATCTTTGCCAATAACTTCACCGCCTCAATTTAAAATTCGGCGAACATCAAAATTTTTTCGCACAGTTCGGGGAATTCGATACCTGCCGCACGAGCCGCGTCGGGCACCAAAGAAGTTTCCGTCATGCCGGGCACCGAATTGATTTCAATCACGTAAGGCACGTTGTCTTCCGAAAGCATCATATCGACGCGAGCCACGCCCGAACATTTGCAAAGCTTGAACGCCGCGACCGCCAAGCGTTGAACTTCTGCGGTAAGTTCGTCGTCAAGAAGCGCGGGGACAATGTGATTCGACAAGCCTTTTGTGTATTTGGATTTGTAATCGTAGCGACCGGTCGTCGTGGTTATCTCGATAACGGGTAAAGCCTCCGCCTCGTCCTCGTTGCCGAAGACCGCAACCGTCAATTCGCGCCCTTTGATAAATTCCTCAATCAAAATTTCATTGCCGAAAGCAAATGCGTTTTCAATCGCCTCGTCAAGCTCGGAAACTTTTTCGACAATCGTCACGCCGATACTTGAGCCTTGCGAAGAAGCTTTGACGACGACGGGCACGCCGAAATTTTTTTCGACTTCGGCAGCGATATTGTTGTTCCTGTCAGCCTCGCGATAGACGGCGAATTTCGGCGTGGAAAGATTTGCAGAGTTGAGGAAATGTTTCGTGGCAACTTTGTCCATAGTCAACGCCGCCGCCAAAACGTCGGAGCCGGTGTAGGGAATCTTCAGCATGTCAAGTGTCCCTTGAATCAAACCGTCCTCGCCGTATTTGCCGTGCAGCGCGTTAAAGACAATGCCGCAATCTTTTTCACGAATCTTTTCGGCGAAGGTCTGCGGATTGAGTTCCATGAGTTCGACGTTGTAATTTTTTGACTTGAGCGCGTCGGCAATCGCCTTGCCCGTGCGCCGCGAAACTTCAGCCTCGGTGGAAGTGCCGCCGCAAATGACGACGATTTTTTTCTTGCGCCACTCCTTGAGCATTTCCAAAAGTTCTTCGCCCGTCTTGTAAATATCGCCCGCGCCCATCGTGATGACCAAATCGCCCGGCGAAAGTCTGTCTTTCAAAGCTTCGGCAATATCTTCGCGCTTGGGGATATAACTCACGGCTTGATTGGTTGTTCGCAAAACTTCTTCCAAAATCGATTCGCCGCTCACGCCCGAAATTTTTTCCTCGCCCGCAGAATAAATATCCGTCAAAATCAAAAGGTCGGCTGCTTTGAACGCGCTGCCGAATTCCTTAAGCAAGAGTTGCGTCCGCGAATATCTGTGCGGTTGGAAAATGCAAACGACTTTATTGGGCTTGGTCTCGCGGGCGGCTTTGAGTGTCGCGGCAATTTCTGTCGGGTGGTGCGCGTAATCGTCGACAACCAAAATATTTCTCACGCGCCCTTTCGTCTGGAAACGCCTTTTTGCTCCGTGAAAATTTTTCAAGCCTTCGACAATCTTGCTGAAGCTCACGCCCACTTCCAAAGCCGTCGCAATCGTCGCCAAAGCATTGAGGACGTTGTGCTTGCCGTGAATTGCCAAATTGACTTTGCCCAAAATTTCTTCGCCGCGAACAACTTCAAAAGTGACGCCCTTTATCGTCGTGTGAATGTTTTTCGCCGTGAAGTCAGCCTCGTTGTCAATTGCGTAGGAAATAATTTTGCGGTCGAGTTCCTTTGCGAGGTTGCGAAGATTTTCATTGTCGAAGCAGAGAACGGCAACGCCTTCCTCGCGGTCGAGGTTCCTGATAAAAATTTTGAAAGCGGCGCGAATTTTTTCCATAGTGCCGTAGTGGTCGAGGTGGTCGTCTTCAATGTTCGTGACGACTGCAATTTTCGGCTTGAGCGTCAAAAAACTTCCGTCGCTTTCGTCAGCCTCCGAGACAAGCCAATCGCCTTTGCCGAGAACCGCGCCCGTGCCCAAGTCAATTGATTCGCCGCCGATAATTATCGTCGGGTCAATCGCCGCGTTGTGAAGGACGCAACCTATCATTGAGGTCGTTGTAGTCTTGCCGTGAGAGCCGGCAACCGCGATGCCTTTATGCGAATTTAAAATCCAAGCGTTGATGTCGGAGCGGTGAAGCTTGGGGATTTTGAATTTGCCCGCCGCGATGATTTCGGGATTATCGGCGGGGATAGCCGAAGAACAAACAATCGCGTCGACGGGATTTCCTTTTTCGTCGAGGATATTTTTTGCCTTGTGCCCGACGAAGACCCTCGCACCGATATTTTTAAGCATGTCGAGCGTAGGAGAATCTTTGGCATCCGAGCCGCTGACTTCAAGCCCGCGTTCAATCAAAATTTTGGCAAGCGCGCTCATGCCCACGCCGCCTATTCCGATAAAGTGAAATTTTTTCAAGCCGTCAAGTTTCAAATTATTTTTCCTCCTGTTATATAAAAGTGTATTGAAACTCGAAAGAGTTTTGCTAAAATCCAAGCGGACAGGGTTCTTCTTTTCCTCCTTGTGGTGCTGTCCACTTCTTTGAGAGTGAAGACTCTGACTTGCGGATTTTCAATA
>CAMVAG010000214.1 GCA_947165405.1 uncultured Selenomonadales bacterium | reverse complement strand
AATTTTGTCGTGCCCCATGTTGAAAAGATAATTCGTGTAGGAGCCTTCGACGGGGTGGCGTTGCCTGTCTTTGATAACGGAATAAAGTTCGTAGAGGACGAGCGATAAATCTTCGGGCGGTTGATCAATGACGGCGGGAAGATTTTTATTTTCGTCGAGCCTGCGCCCGCTGAAGCAAGAATAAGTTCCCGTGTGACACGCCACGCCCGTTTGATGAACTTTGACAAGGAGAGCGTCGCCGTCGCAATCGTAGTAGAGTGCTTTGACTTGCTGAACGTTGCCGCTTGTCTCGCCCTTCTTCCAAAGCGTTTGACGACTCCTGCTGTAAAAATGCGTGTAGCCGGTCTCAATCGTTTTTTTGAGTGATTCTTCGTTCATGTAGGCAAGCATGAGGACTTGTCCGCTTTCTTCTTGCACAATCGCGGGAACGAGCCCGTGCGCATTGAATTTAACTTTGCTGATGTCAATATCCATAAAAATTCCTCCTTGCCCGCAAAGTTTATCACGCTGCAAAACTTTTTACAACCCGCGAATTATCTTGACACTGCCCGCCGCTTGTTATATATTTAATCAAATGAATTTTCACTGAAAGAAGCTCGGATTCATGAAGAAATTTTTACTTGCAATGTTGATACTCGTCTTGGCGGCGGCGGGATTTATTTTTTGGTTGTTTGAGCGGGCGGCGGACGGCGTTCCGATTTTGCTTTATCATCGCGTGAGTGACACCGACACGAATCCGACGACGCTCAAGGTTGCCGACTTCGAGGCGCAGCTGAAATATTTGGTCGACAACGGCTATCATGTCATTGCGCCCGACGATTTGCTTGACGCTTGGGCGAACGGAAAGACTTTGCCGAAAAATCCGATTGTGCTGACCTTCGACGACGGGCACGAGGATATTTATAAAAATGTCTTCCCGCTTCTTCAAAAGTATAACATGCGGGCGACGGTCTTTATCGTGACGGATCACATCGGCATGAAAGATTATTTGACGTGGGATTTTGTTCGGGCGTTGCAGGCGGGCGGCTTCATGGATTTTGAAAGCCACACAATGACTTACAAAAATCTTGCGACGCTCAAAGGCGACAAGCTCTGGAATGAAATTTACGGCTCCAAGCAGGCGATTGAGTGGGCTCTCAAAAAACCCGCCAAGTTTATCGCTTACCCCGAAGGCAAGTACACAATCGACGCCGAAGAAACTTCCAAAGAGGTCGGATTCCGCGCAGGCTTTATCGAGGATTACGGGCTTGCCGAAAATGATTCCGATAATTACGTTTTGACGAGGATTCCCGTGCTCGGAAGCAATTCTCAAACTCTTTTGAGGTTTAAACTTCGCTTGAAGGGTTCGCCGATTTTTGCACCGCTCCACAGATTTAAAACGGACATCGCCGAAGGCAACCCCGAAATTGCCGATTTGATTTTTATTCCTTGAGGTGGCGACATGGAAAATTTTTCTGACTTGACGACGGAGAAAATAAATCCCGCGACGGCTCACATTGACGAATGCTCGACGCTTGAAATGGTCAAGCTGATTAACGACGAGGACAAAAAAATTGCAACGGCGGTCGAACGTGTCTTGCCGCAAATTGCTCAAGCTGTCGACGCGATTGCCGAAAGTTTTTCACGCGGAGGCAGATTGTTTTATATCGGCGCAGGAACTTCGGGACGGCTCGGAGTACTCGATGCTTCGGAATGCCCGCCGACTTTCGGTGTTTCGCCCGAAATGGTTCAAGGTTTAATTGCCGGCGGCGAAGGTGCTTTGATTCGTGCCGTCGAAGGTGCGGAAGATAATTTCAGCCTTGCCGAAAAAAATTTGTCCGAAAAAAATTTCTGCGCGGCGGATATTCTCGTCGGTATCACGGCTTCGGGCAGGACGCCTTACGTTTTGGGCGGCGTCGACTTCGCAAAAAAAATCGGCGCGAAAACAATCGGCGTCTCTTGCGTCGAAAATTCCGGTTTGGCTCAAGTCGTCGACATTGCGATAACTCCCGTGACGGGCGCGGAGGCTTTGACGGGCTCGACGCGCATGAAAGCCGGCACTGCTACAAAGATGGTACTCAACATGCTCACGACCGCGGCAATGATTAAAATCGGAAGAGTGCGCGGCAACTTGATGATTTGCGTGCAAGCGACCAACGACAAACTCCGCGACCGAATCAAAAGGATAAGCGAGATGATAAAATAATTCTCTTCAAAGGAGATTTTGCTATGCAGAACGGAATATCAATTTATGCCGGGCTCGACTACTCAAGCGAAGAAAATCTTTCGCTGATTGAGGAGGCGGCGGCTCTCGGCTTCAAACGCCTGTTTACCTCCGCGCAGATTCCCGAAGCGTCGAATGCCGAAAATTTTTTTGACGACTTGACGGATATTTTGACGACCGCCGTGACCAACGGCTTTGAAATTATCCTCGACGTGAACGCCGAAACTTTTTCGCAATACGACATCGACGGGATAACTCTTCGCCTCGACGACGGCTTTTCGGCGGAGCAAGTCGTTGAGATTAGTCGCAAGCGGAAAATCCAACTCAATGCCTCGACCGTCTCGGAAAAATTTTTGGACGACCTGCTTGACCTCGACGCGAACTTTGAAAACATTTCCGCGCTCCACAATTTTTATCCGCATCCTTACACCGGACTCGACACTTACTTTTTCGAAAATCAAAATCGCCTCTTCCACGACTTGGGCATTGAAGTCGGCGCGTTCGTTCCAAGCAAGGACGGCAAACGTCGATTGCCTCTGCGCGAAGGGCTTCCCACTCTCGAAGACTGCAGAAATTTTTCGACAGACCTCTCCGCAAGATTTTTGGCGGCGTTCGGCGTCGACTTCATAATTATCGGCGACGGTGCCCCAACCAAAGAGGAACTGCAAGCCGTTGCCGCGATTCAAAGCGATGAAATTGTTTTCCACGCCCAACTTTTAAGCAACGACTTGACGACGGCAGAAATTTTGAGCCGCAAATTCACGCGCCGCCCCGACGTTGCAAAGTCAGTGATTCGGGCGATTGAAGGTCGACAATATTTTAAAGAAGTCGGCGGAAAAATTCCTCCCGAAGAGCCGGCGATTGAACGCTCCTTCGGGGACGTGACGATTGACAATGAAAACTTCGGTCGATATGCTGGCGAAGTTCAAATAGTTCAGGATGTGTTGCCTGCCGACGGGCGTGTCAATATCGCGGCGCACATTTTGGACGAGGAAATTTTTTTGACGGGCTACCTCCGACCGTGCCGAAAGTTTTCATTTAAATTTGTTTAGGGTGCAATGCGGAATGCG
>CAMVAG010000213.1 GCA_947165405.1 uncultured Selenomonadales bacterium | reverse complement strand
CTTTTCTTTTGCTACTTTTCTTTTGGGCGCAACAAAAGAAAAGTAGAAGAAAAAAATTAAAAGTCATTGAAACGCTCAATCGAAGCCACCGTTTTAATTTGCCAACACGCTCTACTGACCACTTTACTTCAGATATTTATGCAACGTCTCAAGCAACTTCGGAATGTCAAGCGGCTTAGCGAGGTGGTCGTCCATGCCCGCCTTGAGCGCGTTCTCCTTGTCCTCCTCGAAGGCGTTGGCAGTCATTGCGACAATCGGGACGGTCTGCGCGTCAACACGATTGAGGGCGCGAATGTTCCTCGTTGCGTCGTAGCCGTTCATCGTCGGCATTTGTACATCCATTAAAATCAAGTCGTAGTGATTCGGCATCGAATGCTTAACCATGTCGACAGCTTCCGTGCCGTCGCAGGCGTCCTCGACTTCAAGCCCGATTTCGATAAGTATCGCCTTTGCAATTTCGCGATTGACTTCAATATCCTCGACAAGCAAAACGCGCTTGCCGCTGAAGTCTGCCGAAGCCAAATCGTCGTGGTTATTTTTGTTTTCGTCATGACCGCGAATCGCTCGGCTCAATGCGTTCTTCAAGTCGCTCATGAAAAGCGGTTTCGTGCAAAAAGTCGTTACGCCCGCCTGCCTTGCCTCAAGCTCAATGTCGGAATAATCGTAAGCCGTCAAAATTATTATGGGCGCGGTGTTGCCTACGACGCGGCGAATTTGTCTGACGGTTTCGATACCGTTTTGTTCGGGCATGAGCCAATCGACAATGTACGCGCTGAAGGGATCATCGTCGAGGGCACGTCCTGCGCGGAAGACAGCTTCACGCGGCGAGGTCGTCCACTCCGAACGCATTCCCATTTGCTTTAGCATCGTCGTCACGGATTCGCAAGTGTTGAAGTCGTCGTCGACAATCAAAGCGCGCAGGTTTTTCAGCTCTTGAATCGGAATTTGTTTGACGTTGTGTTGAATTTTCAAATCAAGCGTGACGGTGAACTCGCTGCCCTTATCTTTTTCGCTCTCAACGTCAATCGTGCCGCCCATAAGCTCAACCATTTTTTTCGTAATGCTCATGCCCAGCCCCGTGCCTTGAATGCCGCTCTTGGTCGAAGTTTCCTCGCGTTCGAAGGCGTCGAAGACATGCTTTAAAAATTCTTTGCTCATGCCGAGCCCGTTGTCTTTGATTCGAAATTCGTACTTGGCGCAGCCGGGAATATCGGATTCGTATTGAGAAATGCGGAAGAAAATCGAGCCGGTCGAGGGCGTGTACTTGACGGCGTTGCTCAAAATATTTATAAGCACTTGATTGATTTTGAGTGGGTCGGCGTAAACGTCCTCGTTCTTGACTTTGAAGGCGTCGATTTGGAATTTCTGTTGCTTGGCGTTGACCTGCGGCTGAATAATGTGAATCAAGTTGTGAATCAAATCGGAGAGGTTGCATTCCTGTTCGGCGACTTCGACGCGCCCGCTTTCAATGCGGCTCATGTCGAGGATGTCGTTTATCAAGCCGAGCAAATGATTGCTTGACGACAAAACTTTTTCCAGCGAATCTTTAACTTGATTGCGATTGTCGAAGTGGCGCAGAGCCATCGAGGTAAAGCCGATAATGGCATTCATTGGCGTGCGAATATCGTGGCTCATGTTCGAAAGGAAAGTTGTCTTGGAGGCGTTGGCGTGTTGGGCTTGTGCAAGTGCTTCCGCCAATTCCTGATTCTTCGCCAAAGATTCACGTGTTTGTTCGTCGACGTTCGCAAAGCCGACACCGACCGCATGAAGTCCCGCGTCAATCTTGGCAATGCGCAACATCATGAAATGTTCCTCGCCGTATCTGTACATGAGGTAGCGTTGCGAAATAATTTCCTCATTGGCGAGGCGTGCGCGAATATTTTCGGGCTTGATGAAGTTCAAAAGTTCCTCGCGGTCATTCGGCGCAACGTATTCTTTGATATAATTTTCCATTGCCGCTTGGAAGCGCACAACGTCACTTTGCCTGCGCTTGAGTTGGGAAGTTACCTCCGGCGCAACGCGATAGCAAACCGCCTCGTCCGAATCCAAATTCAAATGATAGACGAGCCGATAATCAACCGTCAAAGCTTGAATCATTTCGCTCTGCCGACGCCGCCTCCGTTCCTCTGAAAGCAGTTGCGTTTGCAGACGAAGTTTTTCCTCCATTTCCTCGCGCTTGATTCGGCTCTCTGCTTCCGCCAAATTTTTCTGGTGCATGAGGTGCGTGTTCTTTCGCGCTTGAGAAATTATCACCCAAAAGACAGCCAACATTGCCGCGACGGTCAAGAACACTTGAATTATCGAACGGCGGCGCATATCGTTTGAGACGGCGGAAATTTCCTCTGCGATTTTCCCTTCGCGAATCAGATAAGTCAAAGTCCAGCCGGTATTTTGCACGGGGCGATAGTAAAGTATTTCTTTGACGCCGCGATAAGTGAACGACGCCATGCCTCCGCGCCGATTTTCAAAATCGAAGGCGACTTGCTCCTTTGAATAGCCCGAATCGAATTGAGCCTCTTTAAGCGCGTCCAAAAGATTTGTTCCGCTGTCGAGCCCGCCGAGCACCGCTTCCGTCAAAGATTCGCCGTTTGTGTAGTAAAGATTGAAGAAAGTCATTTCGGAGGCGGTCGTGTGGAGGAGGATACCCTCCAAAAATTTCGACATGCTCAACTCAATGAAACAACTTTTTATCGGCACGCCTTGAAAGTTTAAATTCTCAACGGGAATAATTACGGCAACGGTTTTATCTTGCCGGTCGAGGTTGTAAGTAAAAATCTTTGTTTCGGCAATCAGCTTGCCGACAAAAAAATATTCTTCGGGATTTTTGGCGAGACCTTCGGGCGTGAAAATTTTGCCGTTTGCATCCACAAAGGCAAATTGGTCGACATCGCAAAAAGTTTTTACTTTGCCGAGAAACGTGCTCAAACTTTCGACGCTCTGCAAATCTTCGGGCGAAATAATTTTCAAAGCGGATTGCATGTTGCCGACGCGGACGTTGATTCGGGCGGTGATGACTTGTTCGCGGCGGTCCGTCAATTCGCGCAAATAAAATACACTGACGGCTGAAACCGCCTCATTCGTGCCGCTTTGCTCGCTGTGATTTATCCAAATCGTCGACAGAATCAAAAGCAGGGCAATTATCACGCCGCCGACAATCGCCACAGAAATTGTCCGCCCGCTTTTTTTATCTTCGGTTGAAATTTTTTCTTCCATGTTTCAAACCTCGTGCAAAAATTTTCTCCGCAGATTTTATTAGAATTGCCTGAAGATAGCAAGCACA
>CAMVAG010000212.1 GCA_947165405.1 uncultured Selenomonadales bacterium | reverse complement strand
AGGCAAACATGGGTAATCCGAACACGTTGGCAACTTTCCTCAAATACGGCGAGGAAAATTTTGCTGCCGACCACAAAATTGTATTTTTCTGGGATCACGGCGGCGTGAACGGCATTTGCTACGACGACAAATTTAAAGGTGACGATTTTTATCCCGGTGACGGTTTGACCTATGATGAAATCAAAGCAGCTTTCGCCGGCATTTATGGGAATTCGCCTGAAGAGAAACCCTTCGAACTTGTCGGATTCAAGGCGTGCATGACCGGCTCTTATGAATTGGCAAACTCCATTGCCGACTTCTCGCATTACATGTTGGGTTCGGAGCCGAGCGTATATGATTGGCCTTTCAAAAATTGGATTGCCGAGCTTGCCGATAATCCTTCCATGAACGGTGCTCAAATCGGAAAGGTTATCTGCGACAGTGCTTTAAAAAATTACAGTGACGATCTCAAATTGACGCATGTCTTTTCGGTTATCGACTTGAACAAGATGCCCGAACTGCGTGAGGCTTACGAGGCATATTTTAACGAATCTCTTGCCCGCTCCAATACGGAGGAAGGTTTCAGCGGGGCATTTCGCCGAAGCCGGAAACGTAGACAAGTACTCGAATTATTACACCGACTTGGGGCTTTTGGCGACGAACACAAAATCCATTATGCCCAAAGAATCCAAAGATTTGCTCAATGCCATTGACAAGGCTGTCGTTTACAAAAAACGCGGCGCATACCTCAAAAGCAAAGGCATTTCGACTTATTATCCTTACATCTCCATAGAACGTCCTGCCGAAGAATCCATTAATTTAACAAAAGCAGCATTTGAAATGGAAGTCTTGAGGTATGACTTAAACTATGACGCACAAAAGCAACTTTATCAAAAGCTGCTCGACTTAAAAAATCTTCCCGAATCAAACGATTTACCTCTTGACAAAAACTCAAGCGGTCACTTTGTTGTGAAGCTCACACCCGAACAACTCGAAAACATTTCATTTGCTCGTTGCATGTTGTTGCCCGTGAAGCAAGGCAACGATTCTTCCACCTACGGTTTGGATTTGGGCGGAGCAATTTTGACTTCCGCAGATGACCTTAAAGTTAATTGGAAGAAAGGCATCGTCACGGAAAATTTCCGCGCAATGGAACCCGTATTTGACGGACACAAAATTGTCACGCTGCCCTCGGTGAGCAGTTGCGGTCACACCTTCTATAAAGTTCCGATTATTTATGACGAAATCTTCCGGCGCGATTTGCTCGTCCGCTATGATACCTCCACGAAGAAATATGAAATAATCGGTATTGGCAACGACATTGAGAATGGCATGGTACGCGGTCCGGGATATAAATTGACACCCGGCGACGTGATAACGTCCATCTTCAAGGCGATTATTCCTGCAGGGAGCTCTAACACAATTGCGCCCACTGAATACGTTGATCCGGAAACCGGCAAGAAAAAAAGTGCTGTAATAACTTTCACAAACCCAAAAACCCACCAAAGCATAACTATCGGGGAAACTTACGGTGAGCCGTTCGTCTACACGCGATTCGGCTATCACGAATAAAAAAATTTCCAACGGTGATTATCTCTACTTGTTCCAATTCGTCGCGCCAAACGGAACCGCCATAGGCTCTGCTCCTGCTGCGATTACCGTTAAGTATGGCGAAATAACTCGTTTTGATTCTGAAGATGTAGTGGAAATTGCCAATAAATAAACAGACCTCACATAGAAAAATTTTCCCCCTCCAAAACGGAAGGGGATTTTTTTTTGCGTCATGAAATTATTTTTTCGACTTGATGTAATTTATGAGACCGCCCGCGTTTGCAATTTCTTGAACAAAAGGCGGCAAGGGGTGCGCGTGGAAAGTGTCGCCCGTCGTGAGGTTTTCAATCGTGCCCTTGTCGGTGTCAATCTTCAAAACGTCGGCGGCAGAAATTTTTTCAACGTCGTCGCCAATCTCCAACAGCGGCAAACCGATATTGATTCCGTTGCGATAAAAAATCCTCGCGAAACTCGCGGCAATGACGACGGGAATGCCCGAAGCCTTGATTGCAACGGGAGCATGTTCGCGACTGGAACCGCAACCGAAATTTTTTCCGCCGACCATGATGTCGCCCGCTTTGACGTTCGCGGCAAAAGTTTCGTCGATGTCAATCATGCAGTGCTTTGCCAATTCGGCAGGATCGAACGTATTGAGATAGCGTGCGGGGATTATAACGTCGGTGTCGATGTTGTCACCGTAACGCCAGACTTTTCCTTTAAGTTTCATTCCTAATTCCTCATTCCTAATATTCATTAGCTGTCAGCTGTCAGCTTTCAGGCTTTTCATTCCCAATTCCCAATTTCCAATTCCTAATTGTTAAAAGCCTCCTCAGGCGTAGAAATTTTTCCCGTGATTGCACTCGCCGCAGCAACGAACGGACTCGCCAAATAAACTTCGCTGTCGACGTGACCCATGCGTCCTCTGAAGTTGCGGTTGGTCGTCGAAACGCAACGTTCGCCCGCGCTCAAAATACCCATGTAGCCGCCCAAGCACGGTCCGCAAGTCGGGCAGCTCACGACACAGCCCGCGTCGATAAAAATATCAATCCAATGGCAACGCATTGCCTCTTTGTAAATTTCTTGACTGCCGGGAATGATTATGCAACGAACGTCGGGATGAATTTTTTTGCCGCGAAGAATGCCCGCCGCGATTCCCAAATCCTCAAGGCGACCGTTTGTGCACGAGCCGATAACGACTTGATTGATTTTAATTTCGCCGAGTTCGTCGACGGGCTTGACATTTTCGGGCAAGTGCGGCAAGGCAACGACGGGTTTCAATTCGCTCAAATTAATTTCGACGGTCGAGGAATATTTTGCATCTTCATCAGCGGCGACGGGCTCAAAAGATTTTTTCACGCGGCGCGAAACATAAAGCTCGGCAATGTCGTCGAAGGGGAAGACGCCCGCCTTTGCACCCGCCTCAATCGCCATGTTGGAAATCGTCAAGCGGTCGGTCATTGAAAGTTCGGCAACACCTTCGCCCGTGAATTCCAACGCTTTGTAAAGTGCGCCGTCGACGCCGATTTTGCCAATCAGCGTGAGGATAATGTCCTTGCCGCAAATATTTTTCGGCTTCTTGCCCGTGAGGTGCACGTTGATGGCTTCGGGAACTTTGAACCAAGCTTTGCCCGTTGCAAGTCCGACAGCGAGGTCAGTTGTGCCGACGCCGGTTGAAAAAGCGTTGACTGCACCGTAAGTGCAAGTGTGGCTGTCCGCGCCGATAATCAACATGCCGGGCGCGACGATTCCGAATTCGG
>CAMVAG010000211.1 GCA_947165405.1 uncultured Selenomonadales bacterium | reverse complement strand
TTAGAGCTTTCAGCTTTCAGCTTAGAGCTTTCAGCTTTCAGCTTAGAGCTTTCAGGTTTCAGCTTTCAGCTTAGAGCTTTCAGACTTTCACCTTCCTGACAGCTGACAGCTGACAGCTGACACCTAATTCCTAATTCCTAATTCCTAATTCCTAATTCTCAATGAAAGCTTGCCCCTTATCGCGTAACCTGCTATAATCGGCGGAAATGATTCATAAAAAATTCATGCGGAGGGCAACAGATTATGTGCGGAATTGTCGGATACATCGGAGATAAAAAAGCGGCTGCGATTCTTTTGGACGGCTTGACGAAGTTGGAATATCGCGGCTACGATTCGGCGGGCATTGCGGTCGATTGCGGCGAAAATATTTTCATAGAAAAATCCGTCGGACGCCTTGACGCGCTCAAAGAAAAATTAAAAAACAACATGCCGTCGGGTATCGTCGGAATCGGTCACACGCGCTGGGCGACGCACGGCAGACCTTCAGACAGCAATGCTCATCCTCACACAGATTGTCACGGAGATTTTGTCGTCGTCCACAACGGCATTATCGAAAATTATCTGCCGCTCAAAGAAAAACTTTTGGCACGCGGGCACAAATTCACTTCCGAGACCGATACCGAAGTTATCGCGCATTTGCTTGAGGAAGTTTATCGCGGCGATTTCGTCGAGGCGGTTCGCTCCGTCTTGAACAAAATCGAAGGTTCCTATTCTTTGGCGTTCATGGCGAAGGCTCACCCCGATATTTTAATCTGCGCCAAACAGGACAATCCGTTAATCATCGGCTTGGGCAAGGGCGAAAATTTTATCGCCTCCGACATTCCCGCGATTATCAATCACACGCGCCAAACTTACATCTTAAACGACGGCGAACTTGCGCTTGTGAAAAAAGATTCGGTAGAAATTTTGAATCGCAGAGGCGAGCGCGTCAACAAAAAAATTTTTCATGTGACGTGGAACGCGGAGGCAGCCGAGAAGGGCGGCTACGAACACTTCATGCTCAAGGAAATTAACGAGCAACCAAAAGCCGTCCGCGACACCATGAGCAAACGCCTTGCCAAAGACGGCGGCTCAATCGTCCTTGACGAACTCAACTGGGATAAAAATTTTCTTGACGGCGTCGACAAAATTTATATCGTTGCTTGCGGTACAGCTTATCATGCCGGGCTTGTCGGGAAGTTTTACATTGAGAAGCTTGCGCGAAAATTGGTTGAAGTCGATTTGGCGAGCGAGTATCGTTACCGCGACCCGATTGTCGACGAAAAAACTTTGGTCATTGTGGTAAGTCAATCGGGAGAAACTTCGGACACACTTGCCGCGCTGAAAGAATCAAAACGACTTGGCGCGAAGACTTTGGCGATAACAAACGTTGTCGGCTCATCGATAGCCCGCGAAGCTCATCAAGTGATTCACACTTGGGCAGGGCCGGAAATCGCCGTTGCCTCAACGAAAGCTTACACGACGCAATTAATTTTGATGTTCATGTTGGCTTTGTACATGGCGCAGATTTGCGGGACGTTGTCGGAAGAAAAAATCCGCAAGCTTATTTGCCTGCTGAAAAAAATCCCCGCGCAAATTTCGGAGACGCTCTCTGACGTTGAGCCGATAAAAACTTTCGCGAGGCAATACGGCTTCAACGAGGACGTGTTTTATATCGGGCGCAGTCTTGATTACGACGTTGCATTGGAAGGCGCGCTCAAGCTCAAAGAAATTTCCTACATTCACGCGGAGGCTTATGCTTCGGGCGAACTCAAACACGGAACGCTTGCTTTAATCGTCGAGGGCGTGCCGGTTATCGCGCTTGCCACTCAAAAGAGCGTCTACGAAAAAACTTTGTCGAATATCAAAGAGGTCAAAGCGCGTGACGCGATTGTTATCGGTATAGCGGCGGCGGGCGACACCGAACTTGAAAAATATCTTGACCATGTTATCTTCGTGCCGGAGACCGATGAACTTTTGATTCCGCTGTTGACGGTCGTGCCCTTGCAACTTCTTGCCTACTACGCGGCGATAACCAGAGGCTGTGACGTTGACAAGCCGCGCAACTTGGCAAAGTCGGTGACGGTGGAGTGATTGACGCCTATTTTAAAGATGAAACTTCTACGCTTTATCTTGCCGATTCGCTTGAGCTGTTGAAAGATTTTCCTGCCGAATGTGTCGACGTGATTTTTGCCGACCCGCCCTATTTCCTTTCGAACGACGGCATGACTTGTAAAAGCGGCAAAAGGGTTTCGGTCAACAAAGGCAAGTGGGATAAAGTTGCAACGCTCGACGAAAAACATAAATTCAATCGACAATGGATAAGCCTTTGCAGAAATATTCTCAAGCCGAACGGAACAATTTGGATAAGCGGAACTTTGCACAACATTTATTCGGTCGGCATGGCTCTTGAGCAAGAGGGCTTCAAAATTATGAACAATATCACTTGGCAAAAGACGAATCCGCCGCCCAATTTGTCTTGCAGATATTTTACTCACAGCACCGAAACGATTCTTTGGGCAAAAAAAAATCCTTCCGCCAAACATTTTTTCAACTACGAGCTGATGAAGGAACTAAACGGCGGCAAGCAAATGAAAGACGTTTGGTCGGATATTTGGACAGGAACTTTAACGCCTCAACGTGAAAAACTTTTCGGCAAACACCCGACGCAAAAGCCGCTTTACCTTCTGGAAAAAATAATTCTTGCCTCAACGCGTGAAGATGATTTGATTTTAGACCCTTTTTGCGGTTCGGGAACAACGGGCGTCGTTTGCAAAAAGTGGGGCAGAAAATTTATCGGGATTGACATCACCGAAGAATTTATCGCGCTGTCAAAGGAAAGGTTGACCGACACACAATGGAGAAGCGCAATTTCGACGATTGGCTCAAAACTTTTCGCGCATCTATAAATCAATATGATTATTACACGGACTTTGCAAAAGTTTACGAGAACGCCGAGCGATTGAAAGTTCAAATTTATATCTTAAATTCGCTGATTGCCTCGAAGAATATTGAGCGCGATTTTGAAAACCTTTTGACGCGTTATCCCGAATGCTTGAAGGCGATTCCGATTTTGTTGGCTGTTCGTGCGGAGGAAATTTTTTGTTGCGACACGAATTATCGATTCGACGAGCCGAATCACTCTGTCGAACAATATAAATATTTCATGCGGGCGACGGGTTTGTTTGAGCTTTTGGAAAATCATATTGTCGCCAATCTTTATGACTACGTGACGGGCGTCGAGGTCGGGCTTGATTCGAACGGCAGAAAAAATCGCGGCGGTCACCAAATGGAGCGGCTTGTCGAAAAATTTTTGCACGAGG
>CAMVAG010000210.1 GCA_947165405.1 uncultured Selenomonadales bacterium | reverse complement strand
TTTTTCGTTGACGGTAGAAAATTTTTTGATAGAATTGGCGGCGAAAGGAGCGACCATGAATATTTGTTTGCTGATAAAAGATTTTGCCGTCGGAAAAAAATTTCTGCCTGACGGACGCCCGACAAAGAGCGGCGCGGAAATTCACGGAGAGAATCACGCGCTGCAACTCATCAAAATCGGACACCGCGTCACGCTCATGACCAAGAAAAGATTTTTTTTCACGGCGGCAAGAGAAAATTTAAACGGTATCGACCTCGTAAGACTGCACCCGCCTTTTCGTTGGCTGGAAATTTTTTTGCGCCTGCTCACGACGCACAGAGACATTGACGCCTTTTACATAATCGGCACGCCGAAATTTTCCGTGTGGGCGATTTTGTTCGCGAGGCTTTTCAACAAGCCGGTGACTTTGGCTTTGACGGGCAAGGCGGAAATTTTTTCTGCGGATAAAAATTGGCGGAACAAAATTTTGGCGAAGTGCACGCATTACGTTGCGACGACCAAAGAAATTCGCGACGGCTTCATCGAACGCGGAGGCATTGCTCCCGAAAAAATTTCAATTCTGCCTCACGGCATCGACACGAAAAAATATCCGCAGTCGAATGAAAATCTTCGCAACGAGCTGAAAATTTCTCACGGCGTCGAGCCCGATAAAAAAGTTTTACTTTTCTGCGCCCGCGTCGTCAAAGATAAAGGCGTTGACACTTTGCAGGACGTTTGGAAAATTTTGCACAAGAAATTTCCCGACGCGCTTTTATTCGTCGTGGGCGGCGGCTTGAATCATTTGCTTGACGAGCTGAAAAAACTTTCCACCGAGCTTGACGATTCGATTAAAGTTATCGGCGAGGTCGACGCGCCTCAAGAATTTTATCAAATGGCTGACGTTTATATTTTTCCTTCGCGACATGAAGGTTTGCCGACCTCGTTGCTTGAGGCAATGGCGAGCGGGTTGCCTGCCGTCACGAGCGACATCGGCGGTTGCGAGGACGTGATTGAAAACGACTTGAACGGTTACAGAGTTTATTCGGAAGACGCGGCGGCTTTCGCAGAAAAAATTTCCGAGCTGTTCGAGGACGACGAACGCAGAAAAATTTTCGGAGAGCGTGCGGCAAAATTGATTCGTGAAACTTGCGACTTCGAAACCGTTATTCCCAAACTTGCAGAAATTATCGCGTCGAGGTGAAAATCATTCGGGCAATTTCTTCAATCAAGGCGTTGTCAAATCGTGCGCTCTCTTCGTTTCGACGTGTCATAATCGCAACGACAATCGGCTTTTTATTCGGCGGGAAAATGATTGCGACATCGTTGCGCGTTCCGTAATTAATGCCCGCGCCGCTTTTGTCGAGGACTTTCCAATCTTGCGGGACGCCGGCTTTTATGAGGTCGTCGGTTATGGTGTTATCGCTCATCCACTTCGCCAGCAAAGATTTTTTATCGTCACTCAAAATGTCCCCCAAAAGATAAAGTTCCAAGTCCTTCGCGAGCTGTCGTGGTGTACTTGTATCTTCAATGCTGTCGGGCGAAAAAATATTCAGTTCCAATTCAAGCCGCGCAGGTTCGGTCACGTCGTCACCGATTGCCCGCAAGCTTTCCCTGAACGCCGCAATGCCTCCCAATTCCTCAAGCACCAAGTTGGCGGCGGTGTTGTCGCTGATTCTCAATGCCGCTTCGCAAATTTCGGCAAGGGTCAAGCCGCTGTCGACGTGCGCTTTGGTTATCGCAGAGAAGGGCAAAATTTCTTCCGCCGAAAAAAATATCCTCTTATCGAGTTCGTCGAGATTCTTACGTTGAAGGAGCGCGCCGACGCTCAAAAATTTATGCGTCGAACAATAAGCGAATCGTTCATCGGCGTTGTAAGCAATTTCGCTGTCGTCGTTGGTATCGCGGACGTAAACTCCAATCTGCGCGTTGTATTTCGTTTCGAGTTCGCGGAAATTCAAATCGGCGGTTCGCGTCTTGCAACCGGTTAAAAATGTCAATAAGATAATTGCGACAATCAAAAGTTTTTTCATTGGCTTCAACCTCCGAAGCTGATTATAGCAAAATTTTATGCGAGGTGACAGCGTGGACGACAAGAAAATTTTTGAATCGGAGGCTTGCGGAATTTTTGAACTGGTCGGCGAAGATACTCAAGCTGAAGAAATTTTGACGGCGGGCAATTCTTTCTTCGATAAAAATTATTTCGGGACGCGTGTTTTGATTTTGGCACCGCACCCCGACGACGAGATTAACATTGCGGGGAATATGATTTTGACTTTGGCGGCGGCGAAGGCGGAAATTTTCGTTGCCTATTCGACGAACGGCGACTTTGAAGTTTCGGCAGAGACCAGAGCTCAAGAGGCAGTCGACGCGCTGAAAATTTTGGGCGTGCCTCAAGACAAAATTATTTTTCTGGGCTACGGCGACGGTCACAAACTTTCCGATAAGCCGACGCAATCGCCCGCCGGTCACGTCGAAACCTACGCCGCAAAAAATTTTGTCGATTATGCAAAAAAAATTTTCGGGCGACACAGCTCCTACACCCGAAAAAATTTCAAGCGCGATTTGAAAAGTTTGCTCCTCGAACTTCGTGCGAATATAATTTTCTGCGTTGACTTCGACAGCCACCAAGACCACCGCGCTTTATCGATTTTGTTCGAGGAAGTTTTGGGCGAAATTTTATCCGAACGCAACGATTATCATCCCGAAGTTTACAAAAAATTTGCTTACGCGACCGCCTTCACAGCCGCCGCCGATTTTTATGCGACGAACCTCCGCGCCACGAAGAAACCAAAACTTGGCGAGACCGACACTTACGATTTTGATTTTATCGACCGCGCCAATTACGTTTGGGAAAATCGCGTGCGCTTTCCCGTCATGAACAGCCAAACGATTTTGAAGGATAATCCCGTTGCCGAAGCGATTTTCGCTCACAAGTCTCAACGCAACCAATGGAACGCCCTGCGCATTTTGAATTCCGACGAAATTTTTTTTGAACGACGCACCGACAGCCAAACTTTTTCCGCGAAGGTCACGGCGACTTCCGGCGACGCAAGCAAAGTTCGCGATTTCAAAATCATCGACACGAACGACATTAACGCGACGCCCGCTCAAATTGAAAATCATCTTTGGCAAGGCAAGAAAATTTTTTTTGAGTGGGAAGAGGCAATTCAAGTGAGGCGTATCGTGATTTACGGCAACCTCCTCGACGACGCGCCCGCAAAAATTTCTTTGCGCCTCGAACTTGCCGATGCTCAAGTCGTCATTGACAAGGCGGGCATTTCTTCAGATAATGTAAAAAATTTCAGCGCGATTCTTCCGAGTCGAGGGCG
>CAMVAG010000209.1 GCA_947165405.1 uncultured Selenomonadales bacterium | reverse complement strand
CCGACGCCGTTTCTTGCGCCGATTTCGTTGAGCTTCGTGACGAGTTCAACCGCGCCGAGTTTTTCGCCATTGACTGCGACGGGAATGCCTGCTTCAAAGTCGACGGAAATTTCTTCGGGCTTATCGGGAGCATCTTCGGGCGCGACACTTATCAAAAACATTTTATTTTGCGGAGCGTTCCACGGGTCTTCGAGGTCGGAGCCTTCGTGCGAGAGGTGCCAAATATTTCTGTCCATGCTGTAAGTTTTGTTGGCAGTGGCAATGGGTATGTCGTGAGCTTTGGCGTATTCGATTTCGGCTTCGCGGCTGTCGAGTTCCCATTCGCGCCAAGGAGCGATAATCTTCAGTTGAGGAGCGAGAGCCTTAACCGTCAACTCAAAACGAACTTGGTCATTGCCTTTGCCGGTTGCGCCGTGAGCCACAGCATCGCAGCCTTCGGCAAGAGCAACTTCAACGAGTTTCTTCGCGATAATCGGGCGGGCAAAAGAAGTTCCGAGCAAATATTTTTCTTCGTAAGTTGCGCCGGCCTTGAGTGTCGGGAAAATGTAATTCTCAATAAAATCTTTTGTGAGGTCGGCGATAACGACTTTGACCGCGCCGGACTTCAAAGCTTTATCGTGAACGACGTTAAGCTCATCGCCTTGACCGATATTCGCGCAGACCGCCACGACTTCGCAAGCGTAATTCTCTTTGAGCCACGGAATTATAACCGAAGTATCAAGCCCGCCGCTGTAAGCGAGTGCAACTTTTTTAACGGTATCTTTCATTGAAATATCTCCTCCAATTTAAATGATAGATTGTATTTTACCTTCGCGCTTTGTGCTTGTCAATTTTGCGAGGTTGCTTGTAAGGTTGCAAAGATATGTTACAAAGAAAAAAATCGAGAGCCCGAAAAGCTCCCGACTTCTTTTTTGTCAAGAAAAATTTTTACAAGACGCCGAATGCCATTGCAACAATGTAAGCCAATGCGCCGCCGCAAAGAGGACCTGCAATCGGAACCCAAGCATAACCCCAATCGGAATCGCCTTTACCGGCAATCGGCAAAATGGCATGAGCAATGCGCGGACCCAAGTCACGGGCAGGATTCATTGCATAGCCTGTGGGGCCGCCGAGTGACAAGCCCAAAGCCACAATCAAAATACCGACCAAGTAAGGACCAACTCCCGGAGGAAGTGCGCCGACGGGTTTGCCGAAAATCATCCAGATAACGAACATGAGGAAGAACGTGGCAATGGTTTCGCAGAGGAAGTTCGCCATCGGGCTGCGAATGGCAGGACCCGTAGCAAAGACGCCGAGTTTTGCGGCAGGGTCGGGAGTTTTTTCCCAGTGAGGCAGATAAGCCAGCCAAACGAGGAATGCGCCGAAGATACCGCCGACAAGTTGAGCGGCAGAGGTCGCCAAGAATTGTACGGGAGTGTAGATGCCTGCCATAGTTTTTGCAAGCGTGACGGCAGGATTCAAATCGCCTTGAGGAGCACCGAGCGTCGTGGCAGTGAAGACACCGAGCGTGACTGCAAAGCCCCAGCCGAATGCTATACAAATCCAGCCCGCGCCTTGTCCTTTGGAATTCGTCAAAGTCATGTTCGCGCAGACGCCGCAACCGAAAACAATAAGCACCGCCGTGCCCATAAATTCGCCTAACAAGTTATCCATGAAGATTCCCTTCTTTCGAGTTTATGAATTAATGCAATTCGAAGAGCGGGAGGCGAAATTTTCCCGCCCTCCAAAAAAATTTAAATCGAAAAAATTATTCGTCGGCAAGCCAATTCATCGCGTGCTTGACCGCCTTGCGCCAGCCTTTGTAAAGATTATCAGCCTCGTAGCGTTTCATTTCGGGTTCGAAGCGCGTTTCGAGTTGCCAAGCAGATTTGAGTTCTTCCTTATCTTTCCAGACACCGACAGCCAAGCCCGCGAGGTAAGCCGCACCGAGTGCAGTCGTCTCTACGATTTGCGGACGGTCGACGGGCACGCCGAGCAAATCAGCTTGGAATTGCATGAGAAGATTATTTGCAGAAGCTCCGCCGTCGACTTTGAGCGCGGAAAGTTTTTCGCCGCTGTCAGCCTCCATTGCCTCCAAGACATCGCGAGTTTGATAAGCCAAAGAGTCGAGCGTTGCGCGGACAATGTGAGCTTTCGTCGAGCCACGTGTCAAGCCGATAATCATGCCGCGAGCATTCATATCCCAATAAGGCGCGCCGAGACCGACGAACGCGGGAACAAAGTAAACGCCGCCGGTATCCTTAACTTTTTTGGCAACCCATTCGGAATCGGGAGCACTGTCGACCATGCGAACGCCGTCGCGCAACCACTGAATCGCCGAGCCTGCAACGAAGATTGAGCCTTCGAGGGCGTATTCGACTTTGCCGTCGAGCCCCCAAGCAATCGTCGTGACCAAACCGTTTTTCGACTTGTGAATTTCCGTGCCCGTGTTCATGAGCATGAAGCAGCCCGTGCCGTAAGTATTTTTCGCAGTGCCGGGTTCGAAGCAGTTTTGTCCGAAGAGAGCCGATTGTTGGTCGCCCGCCGCACCACTGACGGGAATTGCCGCGCCGAGAATCAACGGGCTGCTTTCGCCGTAAACATAAGACGAGGGTTTGACTTCGGGAAGAATCGCCTTCGGGATGTCGAGGTAGCTCAAAAGTTGGTCGTCCCATTCAAGCGTGTTGATGTTGTAAATCAGCGTGCGCGAGGCGTTTGAATAATCGGTGACATGAACTTTGCCCGCCGTGAGTTTCCAGATAAGCCAAGTGTCGATTGTGCCGAAGAGCAATTCGCCCGCCTCTGCTTTTTCGCGAGCACCTTCCACGTTGTCGAGGAGCCATTTAATCTTCGTGCCGGAAAAGTAAGCGTCAATCTCAAGTCCCGTCTTGTCTTTGAATTCTTCGGCGTGTTCGGCTTTGAGAGCTTCGGCGATGGGCGCGGTCTGCCTCGATTGCCAAACGATTGCGTTGTAAATCGGACGCCCCGTTTTTTTGTCCCAGATAACCGTCGTTTCGCGTTGATTGGTTATGCCGATAGCCGCGAGGTCACTTGCGGCGAGCCCCGAATGTTCGATAGCCTCTTTCATGACGGCGACCATCGTGCTCCAAATTTCATCGGCGTCGTGTTCGACCCAACCGGGCTTGGGGAAATGTTGCGTGAATTCTCTTTGAGCCACGCCGACGATTTTAGAATTTTTGTCGAAGATGATAGCGCGGTTGCTGGTCGTGCCCGCGTCGAGAGCCATTACATAATTTTTTGCCATTCAAAAATCCCTCCTCAAATTTTTGAAACACCTTACCGCGAAAAAATTTTTCCGAGACATCACCTC
>CAMVAG010000208.1 GCA_947165405.1 uncultured Selenomonadales bacterium | reverse complement strand
GAGAAACTTTTTTACGCAATTCCTCTTCATAATCGTGCGCCATGAAATTCCTCCCAAAAATTTTTCGTCTATAAATCAAAAAAGCCCGATGGTCGGTCGGTACTTTTTTGAAATACTTCTTCCGCCTGCGTCAATCCCTATACCGGCAAAAGAAGAAGAGATTATTCTTACTTAGTCGGCAAAAATATATCACATCGCAATTTAATTTGCAATGGCACGCTTCGCAATCGGCGGAGCTTTTTTTATTTGCCGAGCGCAAGTCGTTGTTCATAGAGCAAAATATTTCTCAACACGGGGTAAGCGTTCAAAATATTTTCGAGATGCTTGAAGAAAAATTTTTCACCTTGATCATTAATCAGACTCAAGCCAACGTTTTGCGTACCGGGAATGTAATTCAGCACGTCGATATTGTTTTCCACGACGTTGATGCGCCGCCCGTTCAAGACGCCCATAAGCCAAAACCAAATATCGTCGCTTGTCGGAGCCAACGCCATAAATTTATCTTCGCGCAAAACTTCTTCGTGTAAACTGCGCGGCGGATAAAGGCAAGCGGCTCCGCCAGAAAGTTTATTTAAATAAGTCGGTTTGTCGTAGGGAATGTGCGAAGTTTTGACGTTGCCCGCCTCGTCAAAAAAAATATTCGTTATCCTGTGGCATTGAATCATTTCGGGATATTTTTCGTAGCCGATAAGCAGACGCTCAATCAATTCGGGGCGGAAAAGCAAATCGTCGTCGAACGTGACAATTATATCGTCGGGAAAATCTTTCAGCGCGGGAATCAATTTCTTGTACGAACGAATATTTTTTGTCCAACGAATTTCAAACCGCTCCGAACGCAATGCAAGCAATTCACGCGGCAAATCTTCTTCGCGTTGAGGAAATTCTTCTTTGGCAAGATATAAAACCGTCAAATCGGGTTGGCGCGTTTGATTGAGGATTGTTTGAATTGCCAAATGCACAGTAGCGATTCGCTTTGTCCACGACGTGAGCGACGCGATAATTTTTCGTTCGGGAATTTTTTCAGGCGGCGGCGGAAATTTTATATCGGTTAAAAATTTTTGTCGGAAGCGATACGATAAACTTAATGTATCGGGGGGGGGGAAAGTTACCTTAGGCAATTTCAACAGACTGCCCAAATATTCGTCGGTGCCTTCGGACTTATAAGGCGCAATTCCTGCATCGTGCACGAAAGTAACTTCGCCGAAATAAACTTTGCCCTCAATCTCAAAAAAGTCAATGCGAACATGAGCAAAGCCCTCCGCCAATTTTGCGGCAAGTTTTTTCATCAGCTTGAAATTTTTCGGCTTGGGAATTTTTTCTGGGTGGTCATTGTTCGGATGATTTTTCTGTTCGAAATCCATGTGTTTCCAATCCATATCAAAATAATCGAAGCGTAAATCTGTGGAGCGATTCGTAGCGCAGAAAAAATAAGCAGGTTTTCCGTCAAAGCAAAAAATTTTATAGTCTACCAGGTCGAAGTGTTCTTTGTCCGTCATAAATTTTTCGGCGATAATTTTTCTGTCAATGCGCGTGTAATGGAGTTCGAGCAAAGGTTGAGCGGCATAATCAAAAGCGAGCCAAGCGTTGAGCTTTTCGCGGGCGCGTTGCTTGTCGAAAGTTTTCTTGTCACGAACGATAACATTCATGCCGGAGCCGTGATTGCATTTCAAAACGAATCGGTCGGGCAAGTCGTCAAAGTTTATGTCGTCGAAATTATCCCACACGCCGAGCAGCGGAATCAGATATTGTTCGCCGATTTTTTCCGCGACCCAACGACGGACAAGATATTTATCTGCGAGGCGACTTTTCAGCGGCGTGGCATCAAAAATTTTTAACCACTGCAATTTTTCCGTGAAGGTCTTCGGATTGTTGAGGTCGAGAGGCTTGCCCGTGCTCTGTTTATAAACTTGCGCGAGGACGGAAGGATACATTTGCGGCGGAAGATTTTTGAATCGGCGATTCATTCTGATACGCCAAAAAGTCTCGTCGAACAGCCGCGCAGATTCTTTATCGCGGATATGAAACTCAAGCCCGCAGAAAAAAATTACTTGAACGCCGTCTTTGTCGCGTCCGTCGAAAAAATCCCAGCCGCGTTCTGCATTCCAAAGAATAATTTTGCGAGGCTCCATGCCCTGCTTGAGGAAAAAATCGGCGGCGGTTCTTTCGCCCGTGAAAATAATTCCGTCAATCATTTTGTAATTAAATTTCGGAAGACTTTGCGGCGTGAGGATTTCGAGGTTTACGGAAATTTTTTCGGGCTCCTCGCTCAAAAGCGCAACGACTTCAAAATCACGGCTGACCGCGTCCGAAAAAAATTTCTTCAGCGTCTCAAGCGTGCCGTGCACCAAAACTTTTTTCTTTTTCAAATTACACTCCTCCAAAATAATAATCTTTAATCTCTTCGGCGATGCGGTCGATGTTGTTCGGCAGGAAGTGGATATTGTAGCCGACGAAGTAAGGCGACGTGGCATAGCGCGACATGACCTTTGCAAAAATTTTTTCTGCGCGGTGGTAGAAAAAGATATTGTAGCTTGTGGTTTTCTTGTTGAAAAAATTTTTGACGTAGTGCACGGCGACTTGCAAAAAATCCGCCAAAGTGTCCAAGCTGCCGCCCGCCTCGACGACGATATTTAATTCGCCGAAACCGATTCGCGGACAGTTTGAAATGTTGAGCTCGACGCCGTCACGAGAGGCAATCACAATCCCGCGCAGTTCCTCCTCGTCGAAGAGCAAATCCGATTTTAATTTCGGGAAGGCGACAAGTTGCATGTGAGGATGTCGAATTGTCCCGCCGCTCATTATCCCGTAGTTTTTGAAAAATAAAACTTCCTCGTACTTGCCTGAAGCCAAAAGATTTTTCCAGTGCCGGACGCCCATTTTTATGACGCGGCGCATTTTTTCTTTTGAGTAGTCGGGCATATCGGATTCGCACTCGCGCCCCTCAATCAAAACGAATTGATCGGCGGCCTCTATCACGTGGTATTTGTTCTTGAGGAAAATTATATCGTCGTCAACGTCGATTATGTCGGTCAAATGTTCCACGTCGCAGAAAGGACAGGCGGCGTCGGCGTGAACCAAATTTTCGGGCTTCGTCCTGCCGATGTCCGTATTAAATTTTATCAGATTTATATTCACGCTTGCCTCCTGTTATATAAAAGTGAATTGAAACTCGAAAGAGTTTTGCTAAAATCCAAGCGGACAGGGTTCTTCTTTCAATCTCCATGTGGTTTAAGTCCACTTCATTAAGAGTGAAGACTCTGACCTGCGGATTTTCAATAATGAGCCGGATGTTGCTAGTCTCCTAATCTCTA
>CAMVAG010000207.1 GCA_947165405.1 uncultured Selenomonadales bacterium | reverse complement strand
TCGAAAATTTACATGGACATAAATTTTTTTGATCAAGGACATATCATAAGTCATGTGGTCAATAATCTTTACGGCAGATTTTTCTTAAGAAATTTATCGTTGCGCCCGTCTTGTTCAAGTTGTAAATTCAGATTCCCGAACGGGCAAAGTGATTTGAGTTTGGGCGATGCATGGGGTGTCCAAGATTTTGCTCGGAAAATGCTTGACAATCGCGGCGTGTCGGTTGTCTTTATTCACACGGCTAAGGGCAAAGAATTTTTCGAGAAAGCCGATTTAAAAGTTCAACAAGTTAATTTTACCGATGCAATAAATAAAAATAAGCTCTTTATATCTCCTACCGTTTGCGATTCGCGAAGAGAAACTTTTTTCGCCGACCTCGCCAACAGCGAGGATTGGTTCTCTGTCATGAAAAAATATTATGATAAAGACGACAGAGAATTCACCAAAGAAAGAAGTGACAAGCAAAGAGATCTCTACGAAGAAAAATTGCAAGAGATTCTTTCTTCTGTTCGCCGGCAATTCGCGCAAAATGTTTTGGTCGTCGCTTCCGTTCGAAATAACGAAGAACAAAAACTTTTGTCGGATTTCTTTGATAAAAATTTTAAAAATTGCGGTGTGTATCTCCTTCAACCGAAAGACGAAGGACAACTTGTCTGCACGGAAAAATTTTCGGGAATCAAGTTCGATTTGAAAGATGCCGCCGAGCTGACAGACTTTGTTAAAAATTACAACTTGACGGAAATTTTTGTTGAGAAGCCGCTCGACGACTTCGGAGAGAGTATGTCTTTGATAATCGATTGGCTGAATGATTGCGGCTTGCCCGTGAAAGATTTCAGCGCGAAAACAGATTAACTTCAAAAAAAAAGCTCGACCGTCTTCAATGACAGCCGAGCTGATTTTTTTTATCCGAGTCGCGCCTCTTGCTTGGTCAATGCCTCTTGCCACACGGCTTTGAGCGGCACGGAATTTTTTTCTGCCAAACGGCGGCAGTCCTCGTATTCAGGCGTTATCGAAACGATTTTGCCGTCATACGCGCTGACTTTGCATTGAACCTCGCCGAAGCTCGTTTCAACTTTTGCCATCTTCCGAACGGCCTCCACGCGCCGCGAAATTTCAATCACGCGCAAGCCGATTGTCGTCGTCTCCTCGAAAATAATTTTTATGCAAAGTTCCCGATGTTCCGCGTCGACCAAAACGTTCAACATTTGCGCGGGGCGATTTTTTTTCATGTAAATCGGCGTCGTCCACACGTCGAGGGCTCCCGCATTAAACAGCCTCGCATAAAGCCAATCATAAATTTGCGGATTCATGTCGTCGATGTTCGCCTCAAGCTTGACCAAATGTTTTTCCGGTTGCCCGCCGAAAGTGCCCAGATAAATTCGCAAGACGTTCGGAATATCCAAATCCCAAGTGCCCGCGCCGTAGCCGATTTTTTCCGACGAAAAATCTTCGGGCAAGTCCGCGCTGTATTCGGCGAGGGCTTTGACAATCGCCGCGCCCGTCGGTGTCGTGAGTTCCTTTTCCGCGCCGAAGTGATACGTTTTAAAACCTTGCAGAAGTTCGGCGGTCGCGGGAGCGGGAACTTGCATCAAACCGTGAGCGCATTTCACGAAGCCGGAGCCCGTGTTGATTCGCGAGACAAAAATTTTTTCCACGTCAAGATAATCGAGGCAAATCGCGCAACCGACAATGTCGACAATCGAATCAATCGCGCCGACCTCATGGAAAGTGACTTCGTCTGCCGGGCGTTGATGAACTTTGCCTTCAGCCGCAGCTATCACATTGAAAATCGCAAGCGCACGAATTTTTACAGCCTCATTCAGTTCCGCATTGTCGATAATTTTTTTTATGTCGCCGAACGCCCTGTGGCTGTGATTTTTAATGTGTTCGTGGCGGTGCAAGTGCCTTATGTTCGGGCGGGCAAGTTCGGACTCAAAATTTTTTGGAAGTTTCACGTCAGCGTAAGTCGCGCCGATTCCGTTCTTGCTCACGTCGAAAATTTCAAGTTCAAATTCACGCGGCAAGTTGAGCTTGTCGAGTTCGCCGCGCAAATATTTTTCGGGCACGCCGAGTTGAAGGCACGCGCCGAGAAACATGTTGCCGCTTATGCCCGCCGCGCAATCCAAATACAAAGCTTTCATAAAATCCTCCTTAGCCGTGAACTTTTTGCGCAGTTTAGCAAATCGCCGATTGCTTGTCAAAATCTTGAGCAGGCTTTAGGGGTGTTGGTAAATTACAATGTTGGCTCCGATTTAGCGGTTCAATGACTTTAAATTTTTTCTTCTACTTTTTCTTTGTTGCGTCATCCGTGACGGCCGGGTTTCAACTGTCCTTTAATCGAATTCAATGGCGGGGTTTCCAAAAACGGTTGCGCACGCCCGAAAATTTTTTCTTGCAAGAGCGGCTTGACGTTGATAAAAAGATTGTTGTAGACTGCAAAAAAAAATTTGGAGGTTGAAAATATGTCGGCAAGAATTTTATACGGAAAAGAATTTGCGGCGAAGATAAAAGAAGCGGCGCGGCTTGAAGTCGAGGAGCTCAAAAAAAATTTCGGCGTGACGCCCGGGCTGTCGGTGATAATCGTCGGAGAAAATCCCGCGTCTCAAGTTTACGTCCGCAACAAGCACAAGACTTGCGAGGAGCTTGGAATTGTTTCGGAAGTCATCGCCTTGCCCGAAGACACGACCAAAGACGAATTGCTTGCCAAGATTGACGCGCTCAACGCAGATAAAAATGTTCACGGCATTTTGGTTCAGTTGCCGCTGCCCGCCGTGATTAAAGCTCACTCGGAAGAAATTTTGAATCGAATCGACCCGCGCAAAGATGTCGACGGCTTCCACCCCGTCAACGTCGGCAAACTCGTTATCGGAAGCCCCGCGCTTGTCCCGTGCACGCCCGCAGGTTGTATCGAAATGCTTGACCTCGCCGGCATTGAGATTGACGGGAAACGCGCCGTGATTATCGGCAGAAGTAACATTGTCGGCAAACCGCTTTTGCATTTGCTCATGGCTCGTCATGCAACGGTGACCGTCTGCCACACTCACACGAAAAATCTTGCCGAAGTCGCTCGCGAAGGTGAAATTTTGGTCGCGGCTTCGGGCAAGCCCAAACTCGTCACGGCGGATATGATTCGCCCCGGCGCAACCGTCATTGACGTCGGCATTAATCGAATTGCTCCGAAAAAATTGGTCGGTGATGTTGATTTCGAGGCGGCTGTCGAAATTGCCGGCGCGATAACTCCCGTGCCCGGCGGCGTCGGGCTTTTAACCGTTGCCATGCTCATGAAAAACGTCGTTAAAGCGGCGCGCCTTCAGATTAGC
>CAMVAG010000206.1 GCA_947165405.1 uncultured Selenomonadales bacterium | reverse complement strand
CATCCCGATTATCTCGACGCCTTCGACGACGTGATGAACGGCTTTACACTTTTTGCCGCCGCCGTTCACGTTACGCGCCGAAATATTTTCAACGCTTATTGCGAATGGCTTTTTTCATTTATAATCGACGCGACGGAGGAAATGCGCGACAAGATAGAAATCAACGGAAAAACTCTCGGCGAAATGGAACATGCTTATTCTCGAATCGCAGGATTTTTTTGCGAAAGACTTTTTACGGTTTGGCTCATGAAAAATCATTTGAGAATCAAAGAATTGCCGATGATGTTTCGCAAGGACGTTTGATAGATGCTGCAAGATATAACGCTCGGACAATTTTTCCCCGGTCAATCGATTTTACACAGGCTCGACCCGCGCACAAAAATAATTTCGTTGTTCGCGCTGATAATTTTGATTTTCGCGGCGCAAGGTTGGGCGGCTTACTTCGCGCTGACGATTTTGACGGCGGGATTAATTTTTTTGTCGAAAGTTCCTCCGCTGACCGTCTTAAAATCCGTCAAGCCGCTCGCTTGGATAATTTTATTCACGCTGCTGATTCACTTCGTAAGCCACGACGGCGAAGTCCTCGCGAAAATTTACGTCTTCAAAGTGACGACGGAGGGAATCATTTACGGAATAAGAATAAGTTTGCGATTGGTCTTGCTGATTGTCTTGTCAAGTTTGCTGACGTTCACGACCTCGCCGCTCAAGCTCACCGACGCAACGGAAAAACTTTTGTCGCCGCTGAAAAAAATCGGCGTGCCCGCTCACGAATTGGCAATGATGATGACGATTGCAATTCGATTCGTGCCGACGCTGCTTGAAGAGACCGACAAAATTATCAAGGCGCAAAAATCTCGCGGGCTTGACTTCGAAGCGGGCGGCTTCATGAAAAGATTGCGGGCGATGGTTCCGATATTGGTTCCGCTGTTCCTTTCAAGTTTTCGGCGGGCGGAAGATTTGGCAATGGCAATGGAGGCTCGTTGCTATCGCGGCGGCGAAGGACGCACTCACATGAAACAACTGCGCTTAAAAAATTCGGACTACTGCGCGGCGGCATTCGTGATTTTAATTTGTGCGGCGATAGGAGGATTGAGTTATGCGGCAGGAACACAAAGCTGAATTGAAACTTCGGCGGCGGAACATCGCTTTGACGGTCGCCTATGACGGCACGAATTACAACGGCTTTCAATGGCAAAGCCCTCCGCGAATCGCCGTGCAAAATATTTTGGAGGAGCGGCTTGAAAAAATTTTCGGCGATAAAATAGAATTGGCTGCGGCAGGTCGAACGGATGCGGGTGTTCATGCTTTCGGGCAAGTTGTAAATTTTTTCACCGACGGAAGAATTGACGTTGAGAGAATTCCTCTTGCGGCAAGCACGGTTTTGCCCGGTGATATTGTCGTTCGCGAGGCGCGGGAAGTCGACAAAAATTTCAGCGCGTTGCACAGTGCGAAGAGCAAAATTTATCTCTATCGGATTTTGCGCGGCGCGGCGACCAATCCTTTTGTCAATCGATTCGCTTGGCACATTTTCCGACCGCTTGACGATTCGGCAATGCGCGAGGCTTTGAAAATTTTAATCGGCACGCATGACTTTACGACTTTCAAGGCGGCAAGCAACGTTCAAAGAAACCCTGTCCGAACGATTTTTGCGGCGGAAATTTTTGAGGAAAAAATTTTCGGCGGAGACTGCTTGACAATAAAAATTCACGCCGACGGATTTTTGTATCACATGGCGCGAAATATCGTTGCGTTGACGGTTGCGGCCGGCAGAAAAAAAATAAGTCTCGACGACTTCAAAAAAATTTTCGACGCCCGCGACAGGAGCCTCGTCCCCGCGACTGCCCCCGCTCAAGGTTTGTGCTTGCAGGAAGTTTTTTATTGAGTGATTGAATTTTAAAAGGGAGGAAAAAATTTTGGCTATCGAAAAAGTCAGGAAATATTTCGCGGAGCTGGGCGAACCCGAACGCGTGATTGAGTTTGAACAATCGACGGCGACAAGTGAACTTGCCGCGCAGGCACTCGGTTGTGAAGTCGGACGCATCGCCAAAACAATTTCGGTCTTCGTCGACAAAAAGCCCGTGTTGATTTTGATGTCGGGCGACACGAAACTTGACAATAAAAAATTTAAAGCGCAATTCAACTGCCGCCCGCACATGATTCCCGTCGACGAGGTCGAAGGCTTAATCGGTCACGCGGTCGGAGGAGTTTGTCCGTTCGCCGTCAACGAGGGCATTCCGATTTATCTTGACGCCGCGCTGAAACGTTTCGACGTGGTTTATCCCGCTGCCGGCAACGACAAAAGTTGTGCGCGTTTCAAACTTGACGAGCTCGAACGCTACATTAAGAGCGCGGGTTGGGTAGACGTTGCAAAGCTAAAATGAATCGGCTATAATCTTCGCGAAAGGATGAACGACATGAAGCTGAAAAAATTATTCGCGGGGATTTTGTCGGCGGTGATGATTTTTTCGACAAGCCCGGCTTTTGCGGAAGATGACGGCGAAACGATAGCTGAAGTGCCGACGGAAATTTATATGTGGGTGCAGTCGACGCCGCGCGGAAATTATTGGTTCAATCATCAAGCGGCGGGCTATAAGATTCGACCCGACGGCACGCTCGATTTAAATACGCTGATGGTTCCGACGATTTGCATTTACGACAACATTCAGATTGAAGACGTGATTCAAAAGCGGCGTTGGAAAAAACTTTCCACCAAAGGCTACGACAGACTTGCCGGCCGCGCAGATTATCTGAAATTCGATTTGCTCAACGGCACGGTTCAAGTTGTTGAGCGCGTCGACTTGGACGACACTTGGGCGGCACTGGACAAAGACACTTCGGGCGAGCCGATTGATTTAAAGACTCTGCCGAGCAAAGACATTCGCTACAATTTTTATCGGACGATTTTGGAATGGGCAAGAGATCATAACGAATTGATAATCGGTCGTTCGAAAGGACACTTGAGCGACGAGGACGGCGACCTCCCTTTGAACGAGGTGCCGATAAACAAAATTTTTATTCCGCCTGCAGTCAACGATTAAAAAATTTCTTGACAGTTGATAATCGGAATGGTAAACTGCGCCTTAACGCGGAGAGTTGTCCGAGCGGCTTAAGGAGCACGACTGGAAATCGTGTGTTACGTTGATAGCGTACCGAGGGTTCAAATCCCTCACTCTCCGCCATAAATCTTGAAACATTTTTCAGCTGTGAACGCAGAGACTTGGTTTCGCCGAACGTAAACTGTACTGACAATCCGGCCAGGGCATACGCAGCAACCGGAGGTTATTGTAGCGCAGCTTCGGATTGAAGTCGGGTCTTTGCGTTGAC
>CAMVAG010000205.1 GCA_947165405.1 uncultured Selenomonadales bacterium | reverse complement strand
AGCTCTCGCCTCAACAAAAACAAAAAGAACGGTGCGCCGAGCATCGCCATTAAAATTCCGACGGGCAATTCTGTCGGGGCAAAGATTGTTCGTGCGAAGGTGTCGCTTATCGTGACGACCGCCGCTCCCAAAAACGCCGCGCCCGGCAATAAAATTCGATAGTCAGAGCCGAGAATCAATCGCGCCGTGTGAGGAACGATTAATCCTACGAAACCGAGCAAGCCGACGACACAAACCGCCGAAGCCGCCAAGAGTGCCGCTGTTGCCGTCAAGATTGTTCGCACGAGATTGACGCGCAAGCCCAAACCTTGTGCAACCTCGTCGCCCAACTGCAATACGTTCATGTGCCGCGCCGCCAAAAAAGTTGCAAAGGTTCCCGCGATTGAATACGGCAACAAAATTTCGACGTGTTGCCACGAACGAGCCGATAAGCCGCCGACCATCCACATAAGCGCGCCGTGAACTTTATCGGAATAAAAAATCAGCAAGGCAGAAATTCCCGCGCCGAGAAATGCACTGACCGCCACGCCCGCCAAAATTACTCTGATTGGTCGAATGCCGTCCTTCCAAGCCAAAAGATAAATCAAAGCCGCCGCAAGCATTGCTCCGACGAAAGCCGCCGGCGTCACCAAAAGCTTATCGTTTGCAACCATCATGACGAAAATTCCGAACAAGCCCGCGCCCGAAGATATTCCGATTATGTGAGGGTCGGCAAGAGGATTTTTCATGACGGCTTGAAGGATTGCTCCCGACAACGACAAGTTCACCCCGACGAGCAAGGCAACTATCGTTCGAGGCAGGCGGATGTTTTCCAAAATTTGTTGTTTGGTTTCGTCGAGCCCGCCGAAGAAAATTTGCGCGGAAGATATTTCAACCGAGCCTTGAGTCAAGCTCAAAAAAAATCCGGCAATCGCCGTCATGCCGATTAAAAAAATTTTTATCGTCTGCATGTTAAAAGCTCCTTCGATAAAAATTTTAGCCGAGAAAAATTTTTTTGCAAGTGCTTTTCCTTTACTTTTCGCTTGACGCATTATATAATTCCTTCGCTTTTCATGATAACAAATTTTTTTCTAACGGGGGTTTTTGCGTGTCTAATCTATCTCCACGTCAAATAGTTGAAAATCTGGATAACTTCATTGTCGGACAGTTCGAAGCCAAAAAAGCCGTCGCCGTTGCCTTGCGCAATCGCTGGCGCAGTCACAAATTGCCGGACGACATGCGCGACGACGTTATCCCGAAAAATATTTTGATGATCGGTTCGACGGGCGTAGGCAAAACCGAAATTGCTCGCCGCCTCGCCAAACTCGTCCAAGCTCCTTTCATAAAAGTTGAGGCGACAAAATTTACGGAAGTCGGCTACGTCGGGCGCGATGTCGATTCGATTATCCGCGACCTCGTTCAAACCGCCGTCCGCATGGTTCGCAAGCAAAAGACCGAAGAAGTTAAGGATAAGGCCGCCGAAAACGCGAAGGAAAGATTGCTTGATATTCTCGTCCCCGAACCCAAACGCTCTCAAAATCCTCTGGGCAAACTTTTCGGAAATGCCGATTCCGATTCGACGCAAACCATTGACATTGACGAAACAAAAAAGCCCGGTCGTGAATTCGTTCGCAAGCGTTTGGAAGCCGGCAAGCTTGAGGAACAAGTTATCGAACTTGAAGTGGCAGACCACGCCAAGCCGATGGTCGGGATGTTCAGCGGCTCAAGTTTGGAAGGCATGGGCGACAATCTTCAAGATATGGTCAGTTCTCTCATGCCGAAACGCATGCGCAAACGCAAAGTCACTGTTGCCACTGCGCGCAAAATTTTGGAGCAGGAAGAAGCCGAAAAGCTTATCGACATGGAAGAAGTTTCGGAGGAAGCCGTCGAACTTGCCGAACGCAGCGGAATTGTTTTCCTCGACGAAATTGATAAGGTTGCCGTCAAAGGTTCGACTTCCGGCCCCGACGTCAGCCGCGAAGGTGTTCAGCGCGATATTCTTCCGATTGTCGAAGGTTCAACCGTCATGACGAAATACGGCCCCGTCAAAACCGATTACATTTTGTTTATCGCGGCGGGTGCGTTCCATACCGCCAAGCCTTCCGACCTCATTCCCGAATTGCAAGGGCGTTTCCCGATTCGCGTCGAGCTCAAGTCATTGCTCAAGGCGGACTTCGAAAAAATTTTGACCGAGCCGAAAAACGCGCTTATCAAACAATACAAAGCACTCTTGGAGACGGAAGGACTTGCGCTTGACTTCAAAGACGAGGCAATCGAAAGAATCGCCGAGCTTGCCGAAGTCGTCAACGAACAATCGGAGGACATCGGGGCGCGCAGGTTGCACACCTTGCTTGAAAAATTGTTGGAGGAAGTTTCGTTCGAGGCACCCGACATGGTCGCCGAAGGCAAGACCGAACTTGTAATCGACGCGGCTTACGTCGACGAACGCCTCAAGGAAATTGCCAAGAACAAAGACCTTTCACAATTCATCTTATAAAAAAATTTGCCGGTCACGAAAAATTTCGCGGCCGGTTTTTTTTATTGCTTGACTCAAAAAATTTCATAAAGATTTTTTGCATTGGCGGTGGTGTATGCGGCGACTTCTTCCAAAGTTTCGCCTCGAAGCTCCGCCAATTTTTTTGCAACCTCGACGACGTAAGCCGGCTCGTTTCTTTTGCCGCGATAGGGCACGGGCGCAAGATAGGGCGCGTCCGTTTCAATCAGTATCATGTCACGAGGAGCCGCCTTGACGACTTCGGGCAACTTCGCGGAATTTTTAAACGTCAATGGTCCGTCGACGCCGATAAACCAACCGAGCTTCCAAACTTCCCGCGCCGTTTCCAAACTGCCCGAATAACAATGCAACACGCCGCGTAAATTTTTTCCTTCTGCCTGCAAAATCTTCAACGTGTCGCCGTGAGCCTCGCGGTCGTGAACACACACGGGCAATTTCATTTGGCGGGCAAGGTCAAGCTGCTCGATAAAAATTTTCTGCTGAATCAATCGCCGCTCCGAATCTTTTTCCCAATGATAATCCAAGCCGATTTCTCCAACCGCAACAATTTTTTTTTCGGCGGCAAGTGCGGCAAGGCGCGCGCAAGTTTTTTCGTCGAAGTCGTCAATTTCTTCGGGGTGAATGCCGACGCCCGCATAAAGCTCCGAAAAATTTTTGGCAAGCTCGCTCACGGCAACAGAACTTTGAAACGTGCTACCGAAATTTATAATCTTCTCGACGCCCGCCGATTTTGCACGCTCCAAAACTTCGGCGCGGTCTTCAGAAAAATTTTCGTCTTCCAAGTGGCAATGTGTATCGATGAACATCAAATCTCCTCCAAAATATTTTTTCCCGGCAAAT
>CAMVAG010000204.1 GCA_947165405.1 uncultured Selenomonadales bacterium | reverse complement strand
CTGGGGCATGGAAGGCGCGGCGTTTGCAACCGTGCTTGCACAATTTTTAGGCACGCTGATTTCTTTTTGGTATTTCAAATATTCGCGGCAAAAATTTTCAACATCTTGGAGCTTGAGCAGTCTCGATTACATTTGGCAAGAAGTCAAAATCGGCGGCGGCTTCGCGATGTCAACGATAATGATGTGCTTTATCGAATATTTCTTGAACGCAACGCTTTTGCGCTACGACGCGGGTCACTTGTTGGCGGCGGCGACAATCGCCAACATAGTTTTAACGCTCGTCTACTTGCCGCTCACCGGTTTGGATACGGGCATTCAACCTTTGATAAGTCGACTCTTCGCGGCAAAGAAGGAGCAACATTATTTGCGCGTCATGCGTTACGGATTTTTCCTGACGATGGTTTTGTCCTTCGTGATATACGTCGTGTTGATGATTTTCACGGAGGAAATGATGCGCTTCTTTATCGTCGAAAACGAGCCGATAACCGAAGAAATGATAATCTTCTTGCGGACGATGTTCCTCTTGCAACCGTTTGTCGGATTGCACATGTGGCTTAGCGGAATCATGGCGGCTTTGGAGGACGAGTGGCGCAACGTGGTTATCAGCTTGTTGCCGCTGGTCGTGCAGGTTCCGTTGATTTGGTTCTTGCCGAAATATTTGCCGATAGAATTTGTCGGGCTGAATTATTCCGCGAATGACTTGGCGGAGGCGGCGGTCGCGCTTGTGTTGATAAGGTCGTTCTTGCGCTCAAAGAACTTGTCTTTTAATAAAATTTTTTTTGAGAGGAGATGATTGGCTTGGAAAATTTCAGCGTCGCGATAAGTTTCAAAGGTTCGCTCGGCTGGGTTGAATATGACGAGGCTGCAAAGAAAGTTATCGTGACTTTGGATGACGACGAAGGCAAAGCCCTTGCCGAAAAATTTTTGACGACGCCGCACGAAATAAAAATTCCTCACGAAACTCTTTTGGACTTCACGACGGAACAAATCGACCCGAACTTGAGCGCGGAAAATTTAAAGCTGACATTGACGAGGCTCTGGGAAGCTACGGGCGTTCACGTCGATTGGAGCCGCCCCGTCGAATACGTCAAAGCACATCCTCATTATTAAATTGCCGAAATCGGGAGCCGTCATGGATGACGGCTCCCCCGCCGACGCATTTGCGTGATGCAAATACCGTCGGCGGCAACCAACTAAAAATCATTCACGAGTAAAATCAGCGGACAAAAACGCCCCTGCGAGGCGGGCTTTCTTTTTGCTACTTTTTCTTTGCCCGCACAAAGAAAAAGTAGAAGAAAAACGCTAAGAAAAATCATATTTAATAAATAAAAAAGTTGGGGGGAAATTTTTATGGCGACTTACAACAGCTGTCCGAAATGCGGGCGCAAAGATTTCGGCGAAATTTTTGAGTGCAAGCGTTGCTCTCTGATTTTTTGCCAGAAATGCAAAGGCAAACGCTCTCTGCCCGACGGCACGCAATATGAATGTTGTCCTCGTTGCGGCGCGGAAATCGACGAAGACGAAGACACCGTTCACGTTATCGCCAAAGAAAAACGCTAAGGAGGTATTGCTATGGCGAATAAGATTTACGCTTTTCTGGGCCCGCACACCTCCGGCAAGTCGACGATGGTCACGCAGCTCATGTCAATGGGCGTTCACTATATCCCGACCGTCACGACCCGCGTATTCGACGACCGCTACGCCTACAAGCGCAAAATTTATCAGACCGTCAAAGCCGACAAATACGAGCAGGAAAAATTTATCGTCAACAATGTTTATCAGGCGAACTCTTACGGCTTGAGAAAATCGGAAGTGCTCGACGCTTGGCAAAGACACAAAGTCAGTATCGCGCTTATGCATGACGTTGCCGGCATTAAGCAGTTGCAGAAATTTATCAATCAAGACCTCGTGACGATTTTCCTCATGATTGACGATGAAGTCTTCGTCGACAGAATGCTCCGCGCCGGCTGCACGAACGACGAAATTCGCTACTACGTGGAAACCGCCGACGAAACAGGCGAATTCGATCATTGGCGCGACGTTGACTTTGTTGTTAAAAATACTTCGACGGCGAGAATTGCCCTTGAACAAATTTTGGCGATAATGGGATTGGTCACGCTCGTTCCGCAAGCCGACTTCGACAATCTTGTCAAATGAATTTAGCCGCGTTTGAAGGATAAAAATTTTTCACGGCGAAATTTTATCGCGCTGTAAGGCTCAAAGATAATGGAGGCGGATTTAATGGCGAAAGATAAAGTGCGCAAGGGAGCCGAAACTCTCGGCGACAAAAAAGGCATTTTGCTTGAGACAGGCACAAACGAATTTGAGATAGTTGAGTTCAGTATAGGAGGCGTGAATTACGGGATAAACGTTGCAAAGGTTCGCGAGGTCATTCAGCGCACGCCCGTCACCGCAATGCCGCAAGCTCATCCCTACATTGACGGCTTGTTCACTCTGCGCGGCAAAGCAATTCCTCTTGTAAATCTTCCGCGTTGCTTGAACGTCACGAACGGCGACGAGGCGAAAAATATTATCGTCACGGAAATCAACAACTACGACATAGGCTTTTTGGTGGAAAATGTTTCGCGCATTCACCGCATTTCTTGGAAGGACATGGAACCTTCGCCGGAAGTAGGCGACCAAAGCCGTGTCGTCGGTATCGTTAAAATGCCCAACCGAATTGTCCTGCTGCTTGACTTCGAAACGATTATCGCCGAGATTAATCCCGAAATTAATGCCAAGCTCACGACCGTTGCAGATGCCGCTGCCGACGTTCGGGCGATTCGTGCAGATGCTCACGTCGTCGTTGCGGAAGATTCACCCATGCTCCGCGACTTGCTTGTCTCGACTTTGCATGATTCGGGCTATCGTTTCGTTCGCGACTTCGGCAACGGGCAAGACGCTTGGGAATACGTTCAGAATCTTGCAAACAAAGAAGGCGACATTTCAAGTCATTTGAGCATTATCGTTTCCGATGTCGAAATGCCCAAAATGGACGGTCACAGATTTTTGAAACTCGTCCGCAACAACGACCGCCTCCGCAACGTGCCCTTTGTCCTCTTCTCGTCGCTTATCAATGAGGAAATGCGTTTGAAGGGCGAGGAACTCGGCGCGAGTGCTCAAATTTCAAAACCGGAAATCGGGCAGCTCATCGACTTGCTGGATAAATTTATTTTCGGTAACACACAAGCTTGAGAATTTTTCGGCCCGCGCAATTCGGCGGGCTTTTTCTTTTTCAAAGAGGATATTGATATGAGATTTGATTATCACATGCATTTTGAATACGGCGACTACGACACGGCTTGGGTCGAAGGTTTTTTCAAGGCGGCGAAAAGTCACGGGC
>CAMVAG010000203.1 GCA_947165405.1 uncultured Selenomonadales bacterium | reverse complement strand
AGCCACGAAAAATATTTTCCGCGCATGTTTTTGATTCCGAGATTCAGCGCAGTCGAAACGCCGCCGTTCTCTTTTTCAAAATATCTTATCCCCCCCCCCATATGATAAAGCGATGTCACGGGTTGCGCCGCCGTCATTCGAGCCGTCATTGACGACGATAATCTCAATGTTCGAATAAGTTTGCGCCAAAGCCGAATCAATAGCCTCGCGCAAATAATTTGAGCCGTTGTAGACGGGAATAATGATTGACACCAAAGGATCCAAAAAAATTCCTCCTTTCATAATTTGTAAATTATACTCGTGCAGAAAATTTTTGTAAAACGTTTTTGAAGGTAAGTGTTGCGTCAAAGAAAATTTTTGATATAATGCGGGCGAAAAGGAGGAAGGGCTTTATGCTGAAAAAAATTTTTGTCTGTGCGCTGACTTTGGCGGCTTTGTTGATTGGCGGTTGCGGCGAGGAAAAAGTCGTCGGCACACCCGATAAAGCAATCCTTGCATACGCCGAGATAATCACGACGGGCGAGTCGACTAATTTGGCGGCGGCGGGCTTTTCCGAAGAAGACAATAAAAATCTTCGCGACGTGATACTCAAAATATTTTTGAAGCCTTTCAGCGACGCTGTTCCTTTGAGCGACGAGACCATGACCGAGTTGGAAAAAATTTTCTACGCGAACAACAAAGCAAAAATGAATTTCCAAACCAAAATGAAAACCGAAGACAAAGAGCACCCCGTTGTCGAGCTGACAACGACACCGCTTGACATTTCAAATGCGAACAAAGAACTCCAAAAAAATAACGAGCTGTTTGCATTGTTGGGCATGGTCGGCAAACTCAAATCCGACGGCGCAACCGACGACCAACTTAAACAAAATCCCGAAGTTCAAAAGTTGGCGGTCACCGCGTTCACAAAATATATCGAGGGCGTTCAGATTCAAGAAGAAAAAACTTTCGAGGTTCCTTGCGCAAAAGTTGAGGGCACCAACGGAAATGTTCATTGGGCACCTGCCGATGCAAAAGCACTTACAAATTTCATGACGGGCGGAAATTAATTGACGACGAACGATTTTTAAGTCTTATAAAAAATTTTTGATTGGAGGATTTTTTTATGTTAAGAAAAGTTTTGTTTGGCGCGTTGACGCTTCTGCTTGCGCTGTGTCTGGTCGGCTGCGGCGGCAAGAAAGAAGATGCAAACGCCAAAAAAGACGAGGCGGCTCAAAAGACAGAGGTTAAGGCTCCCGAAGGTGCTCCCGATAAAGCCGTTCTTGCCTATGCCCAGCTCTATGCTTACGGCGTAATCGAGGACGAAAACCAAAAGGCTGCCGGCATGACCGAAAAAGACATTGAGGCCGTTCAAGACCAAGTCCTCGCTCCGATTGTCGACGCCTTCAAACAGTATCCGTTAAGCGATGAAAGCGTTGCCGAAATGACCGGGCAATACGTCGGAAAACTTCACACGGCTATGGATATTAAAGCGACCGTCAAGAAAGACGACCCGACCAATCCCGTTGTCGAATTGACTGCCACGACGATTAATCAAGAAGGTGCCGCAAAAGTTGCAGAGACCAATGAAGATTTGGTTGCGCTCGGTGCCGCTTACGGCGAACTTCAAGCTCAAGGTTTGACGGAAAAAGATCTCAAGGAAAGTGAAGAGTTCCAACAATTCGCTCTTGAATCAATCGACAAGTTCATTAACGAATTCCCGCTCAATCCCGAAACTTCAATCGAGGTCACTTGCGAGGCTGTCGAAGGCTCCGACGGAAAAATGTATTGGGCTCCGAAAAATCCCGAAGAAGTTGCCAAATTCGTCACGGGACAGAAATAATTTCAGTCTCTAAAAATTTTTTGCCGCGAATTCAGCGGCATTTTTTTTGAAAGGAGCATAAGTCATGCAAAAGTTTCGACGAATTTTTATGTTGACCGTCTTCCTTGTCGCAACGTTAATTGCAACTGGCTGCGGCGATTCTGCGGGCGAAACCACTCGCTCTGTCGGCAAGTCCGCGAACTTCACAGACACCTACAAAGCCGAAGACACTTGGCTTGTTCAATGGTACATTTGCGGCACCGATTTGGAAACTCAAGGCGGCGCGGCAACTGCCGATATTCAAGAGCTGATGGAAGTCAAACTTCCCGCCAATGTAAAATTTTTGATTCAAACGGGCGGCACCAATCAATGGCAAAACAATGTCGTCTCAAGCGGCGCGGTCGAACGTTATCTCTACACTTCAGACGGTCTCGAACGCATTGCGACTTTGGACGATGCCGATATGGGCGACGTAAACACTCTGGCTGATTTCGTTCGCTTCGGCAAGGACAACTACACCGCTGACCATAAAGTTTTTGTCTTTTGGGATCACGGCGGCGGCTCGGCTGTCGGTATCTGCCTCGACGAACGAACCGGCAACATGTTGAGCTTGAATGACGTGCGCGCCGCGTTCACTGCTGCTTATGAACCTTCCGCAGAAAATCCTCCCTTCGAACTTATCGGCTTCGACGCCTGCCTCATGGCGACTTACGACACTGTAAACACACTTGACGGCTTGACACGTTACGTCACGGCCTCTGAAGAAGTTGAGCCCGGTATCGGCTGGAACTACAAAGGTTGGGTCGGTGCTCTTGCTCAAAATCCTGCTATGGGCGGCGCGAAACTCGGTCAAGCCATCTGCGATTCTTACATGGAGGCCTGCGAAACTTATTGGGTTGAAGATACGGCGACGCTTTCCGTTATCGACTTAAGCAAGCTGCCTTACCTCCGCAATGCTTACGAATCTTTCGGGCTTGAGGCTTTAAGAGCGGCTCACAAAAATCCCAGAAACTTTTTTGCAAACTTCGGACGCGGTGCCGCGCAGGCTGAAAATTACGGCGGCAACACCAGACAGACCGGCTACACGAACATGGTTGACATTGTCGACTTGGCAAAGGGCAACAAGTCAATCCTCCCGAACACTGCAGACAAATTAATCGGCGCGGTCGAGGACGCTGTCATTTACAAAGTCAACGGCTCCTATCGCAATCGCGGCGGCGGCTTGTCAAGTTTCTATTCCTACAGCGGCGACGAACAAACTTTGGTTGCTTACCTCAATCAAGACGCTGCACCCGTTCCGCAAAAAATTCTTTACTACTATCTGATTTACGGCGAGATTCCTGCAGACGTTGTCCCGCTCCTCGACGGTGAAACTTTGGTCACGCCCGCACCGACGACTCCGCCTCCTCAACGCCAAGACATTTTCCAAATTTCTCAACTGGAAGATTTTCAAGTTCAAATGGATAATAACGGCAACGCCTTCGTGCAGCTCACGCCCGAACAAACGGACTTGCTCTCAAGCATTCACTGCCAGCTCGTTTACATGAGCATTGACGATGATATTATCCTCTATCTCGG
>CAMVAG010000202.1 GCA_947165405.1 uncultured Selenomonadales bacterium | reverse complement strand
CATAGCCGAAAAGACAGGTTGCAAGGCGCGGAAAGATTCTTCTTCGCCGCCGACCAAAATCGTAAGCGTGGCATTCTTCGCGCCGATATCTCCGCCCGTGACGGGTGCGTCGACAGCGTGAAGATTTTTTTTATGAGCCGCTGCAAAAATTTTTTCGGCAAGTATCGGCGAGGAAGTCGTCATGTCGACGAGGTAAGCTCCCGCCTTTGCCGAATCGATTATGCCGCCCGCGCCGAGATAAATTTGCTCAACGTCTTTGGGATAGCCGACGATGGTTATCACAACGTCTTGACCTGCAGCACATTCGCCGACGGTATCGCACCACTTTGCTCCGCGTTCAATCAGAGCTTGTGCCTTCGACTTCGTGCGGTTGTAAACGCTGACGGAAAAGCCCGCGTCCATCAGGTGCCCTGCCATTGCCGAGCCCATGATGCCCGTGCCGATAAAGCCGATTTTTTTTAATGCCGTCATTTTTTATCACCCTCTTTCATGCGGCGAAGTGTATCATAATTTTTTCAGCTTTTCAATAGGAATTATTGACAGGATATAAATCAACTTGTAAAATTGGCGGCAGAAAAAGCAATTAGGAATGCGAAATGCGAAATGCGCAATGAAGACGGTTTCAATTACGCATTACGCATTACGAATTACGCATTGCCTTTCGGAGGCGGTCTGACTTTATGAAATATAAACGTGTAGTTCTGAAGTTGAGCGGCGAAGCTCTTGCCGGAGAAAAAGGTTTCGGCATATATCCGCCGGTTGTCGAGAGCATTGCTCGGCAGATAAAAAAAGTTCACGAGGCGAAACTTGAAGTGGCAATCGTCGTGGGCGGAGGAAATCTTTGGCGCGGCTTGGCGGGAGCGGCCAAAGGCATGGACAGAACCTCCGCCGATTATATGGGCATGCTCGCAACCGTCATGAACGCTTTGGCTTTGCAAGACGCTCTTGAACAGCTGAAAGTTTTTACTCGTGTCCAGACGGCTATCGAAATGCGTGAAGTCGCCGAGCCTTACATTCGACGCCGCGCAGTTCGTCACTTGGAAAAAGGTCGCGTTGTAATTTTCGGAGCGGGCACCGGCAATCCTTATTTCTCAACGGACACGACGGCAGCCTTGAGAGCGGCGGAAGTCGAGGCGGATGTTATCCTCATGGCGAAACGCGGAGCCGACGGCGTCTATGATTGCGACCCGAATCGTTTCCCCGACGCAAAAAAATTCGACAGCATAAGCTACATTGACATTTTGAATCTCGGCTTGCACGTCATGGACTCGACCGCAACCAGCCTTTGCATGGACAATCACATTCCGCTTGTCGTCTTCAACATTGACAATCATGAAAATATTTACCGCGCCGCAATTGGTGAGACAATCGGCACGACAGTAAATTAGAGCGTGTTGGTAAATTACAATGACGGCTCCGATTAAGCGTTTCAATAACTTTAAATTTTTTCTTCTACTTTTTCTTTGCCGGCACCAAAGAAAAAGTAGCAAAAAGAAAGGTGCTTTGACCGGCGGATGAACATCCTGTTCATATCGCCGGCGGCCGTCATCCGTGACGGCCGGGCTTAAGCTACCCGCTGCGTTTCGACTTTACCAACATATTTTAATTGCAATGCGTAATAAAGAGGAGGAAGTTTTTATGACTAAGGACGTTATAAAATCGGCAGAGGACAGACTCGGAAAAACTCTCGACGGTTTGAAAAAAGATTACGGCACACTTCGTGCAGGACGCGCCGCCCCCAGCTTGCTCGATAAAGTCATGGTTGATTATTACGGCACGGCGACGCCCGTCAACCAAATCGCAAACGTCACCATTCCCGAACCGCGCATGATTATGATTAAGCCTTACGACAAAAGTTCGCTCAAGGACATTGAACGCGCCATTCAAAAATCCGACTTGGGATTGACGCCCAACAACGACGGCATGACCATTCGCCTTACAATTCCTCAACCGACGCAGGAACGCCGCAAGGAACTTGTCAAAACCGTCAACAAGAAAGCGGAAGATGCTAAGGTTGCGATGAGAAACATTCGCCGCGATGCCAACGAGTCGATTAAAAAACTTGAGAAGGGCAAGCAAATCACCGAAGACGACCGCAAAGACGCGCAGGAAGAAATGCAGAAGCTCCTCGACAAATATATTAAGCTCGTCGACGGCGCGAAGGCAACCAAAGAAAAAGAAGTTATGGAAGTCTGAAAGGCAATTAGGAATGCGCAATGCGTAATGCGTAATGATTTTGGTTTTAATTGCGCATTACGCATTACGAATTACGCATTGGAGTCTGATTATGTGGGAAAGCGACGGCGGCTTGCTTGCGCGAGTCGATAAAAACAAAATGCCGCGTCACGTGGCGATAATAATGGACGGCAACGGACGTTGGGCTTCTGTTCGCGGGCTTTTGCGGAGCGCGGGGCATACCGCCGGCGTCAAGACCCTCAAAAATATTTTAAAGACGGCAGTCAATCTCAAGTTGGAGGCTTTGACTGTTTACGCCTTTTCAACCGAAAATTGGAAACGACCTCCCGGCGAGGTTGATTTTTTAATGCACTTGTTTTCGGATTATCTTGAGCGCGAAAAACTTGAAATGCACGAAAACAACGTCCGCATAAAATTTATCGGGCGCACGGAGGATTTTTCTCCCGCTTTGCAAAAACTCATTCGCGAATCGGTTGACTTGATGAAAAACAATACGGGCGTCAAATTCAATGTCGCGGCGGACTACGGCGGGCAAGATGAAATTATTCGCACGACTCAAAAATTGGCGCGGCGTGTTCAAGCGGGCAAGTTGTCCCCCGAAGATATTTCCGCGCAGATTTTTGAAGATGAGCTGGACACCGCAGGTCAGCCGCCCGTCGATTTGTTGATTCGCACGAGTGGCGAGTTGCGCGTCAGCAATTTTTTATTGTGGCAAGCAGCCTACGCCGAATTTTGGTTCACGAATACGACTTGGCCGGAATTCACGCCCGAAGAATTTATCGACGCTCTTGTTGACTTCGGCAAAAGAAATCGTCGCTTCGGCGCGTCAACTGTTTAAGGAGAAATTATTATGCTGAACGTTCCGGCAGTTTCCGTGATTATCCCGCTGTACAACGCCGAAAAATATCTTGCCGAGTGCTTGGAAAGTGTTTTGGCGCAGACGTTAAAAAATTTTGAGGTTATCGTCGTTGATGATTGCTCAACCGACTCAAGCCGCGCCCTTGCCGAAAGTTATCTTGAAAAATTCGGCGGGCGATTGAAACTCTCGCACATGGATGTTAATTCCGGCAAGCCGTCAATGCCTCGCAATAAGGGCTTGGCTGTTTCTCGCGGCGAATATATTTACTTCATGGATAACGACGATTTAATCACCCCGACCGCTCTTGAAGAACTTTATACGCTTGCCAAAATATTCGACGCCGACGTTGTTTATTGCGAAAAA
>CAMVAG010000201.1 GCA_947165405.1 uncultured Selenomonadales bacterium | reverse complement strand
AAAGACTCAATGATTAATCGACACGAATACAAATGACGCGGCTGTTGACGAGGTCGGGAATAAAAAGCATTCCTTCCGCTTGAGCAATGTCGGCGGGCCCGATTCCCTCTTCCATGTAGACGATGCGAAATTTTTTTGTCACAACGTCGACGGCAATAACGGAACCGCTCGACCATTCGGAGACGTAAAGAGTTTTTCTGTCGTCCGAGAGCGCGACGCCGTCATAAAGCCCGGGCAAGTCGAAAAATTTTTCGGCAACGGGCTTTTTCAAATTGCGGACGCGATAAATCACATTTTCCTTTGTGACCGAGCGATAATCAACGGGAATCGTCGCGATAAACATTTCGCCGCCGCCAATCGCCATGCCGTTCACGCCGCCGAGCTCAAGCCACAACTTCGGGCTGCCGAGCCGAGCGGGCTTGCTCACGTCGAGTGAATAAATCCTGCCGCTGTTCGTCACGGAAATATAAAGCGTGTTCCCGTCGAGGGCGAGGGCATTCAAAACTTTATCATCTTCGGCGAACGTCACGACTTGCGGCGCGGCTTCCAAATTTTTTAAATCAAAAACTTTCAAGGCAGTTTCGTCACAGACAAAAAGAAAATTATCTTTGACTTTCATCGCCGTCGGCTTGTGCAGTCCGTCGACGATTTTTTTGTTGGTATCGTCCTTGCGAAAAATTATGTAGCCTTTGAACTCGTCGGCGCGCGGATTCATTTGCTCGGAGCCGAAATTGGAAATGAAAAGCCCGCCGTCATGAGGCAAAACGCTTTCGGAAAAGTGAACACCCTCACGAAACACAAAGACGAACGATTGAGCTTGAGCGACGTTAAAAAACATCAGCAACGCAATCACCGAAAAAATTTTTTTCATGACAAACACCTCGCAATAAAATTTCACCGGCACTTTAACAGGAAAAATCTTTCGCGGCAAGAGGATTCCCTGTTCCGTTTTTGCTTTTATTGAAAATTTCGCCGCCCGTGTTATAATTTCCAAGACAACAGACGAGAAGACATCGGAAAGGATATTTTTTTATGAAAACCATATTGGAATTCTTGTCCGCGCTGACCGCCGGCAAGAGTTATCGCACGTCGAAATTTGAACTCGACCCGGAAAATTCCTCCGCGCTCATCGAATACGATGCGTCGGAGGAAATTCTTTTAAAGCACGCGGGCGAAACCAATCCGCCGAAAAAATATGCCTTGCTTGCCGCTCAAGCCAAACAATTTTCCGCAGCCCCGCAGATTTTGAATTACTTCCTCGACGGTTCGCGGCGCGTCTACAAAGTCGACGACATCGCTTACGGGAAAATGATTTATCCGATTGTCGCCGGGCAAGTCGTCGCGGGTTGTTGTCGGCGCGTCGATAAAAAATTGCACGCGGAAAAATTTTCTGCGGAGGTTGTCCTCGCCGTGCCCGATGTCACCAATCCCGATGAGCGCAAGGGATTTTTTCCCTCGCTTGTCACGAAGATTAACGACCGCCTCGCCGAAAAAAATCTTCCCGTGAGGCTCGCGAAAATTTTATCTTACAAAACGAATCACAACCCCGCAGAAAAATTTGAAGACCGAGCCGTCGCAAAGATTATGGAGCACATGCACGACACCGAAAAAAATTTGGTCGCCGAACTCGTCAGGCGCGGCAAGCTTGACCAAAAAAATTATCTCGTCAAGGACGGCTCGCTTGAGTATCGCGTCTTGAAGGGCGATAAAAAATTCAACGCGAAGAATTACAATTTCGTTATCGGCGTCTCGAAAAAATTCAATCCCGTTTTGGCGAAGGACACTGCCGGCAAGATTAATCCCTCGCTTGTTGCAGAGCTGCCGCCTTTGAGCCGCACGCCCGTCACGATTTTTGAGCGCGAAAATTTTCACGGCGGGATAAAATTTGCGGTGTGGTATCTTCGTCTTCGCGACAAAAAATTTTCCGATTCGCCTTTCGACGGCGTTGTTAAAGTTGAAAAAATTTTGGTCACGGACGCCGAAATTCGCACGGAGAAAATCGACAGCGACGAGGTTAATCTTTTGAGCGCGTATCTTCTTAACGAACGCAATCCCGTTTGCTACGGCGAGGACAGCCGCTGGGCGAATCACATCTATCCGATTTTTTTGACGGAGCGTTTTGTCAAGTCACGTTTCATTTCGACGGAAACTTTTTTGAATTTGTTTTGAGGTGAGCACATGAACATTATCGGGCGCGTTGCGGCGACGGAAAAATTTCCCGCGACGATGGACAAATTTTATTTCTGGACAAGTGCCGACTTCCGATTGAATGCCTTCGACGTGGTCAAGGTTGAACATTTGGAGGGCTCGTATTCTTTCGGGACGGTCGAAAATATTTTCCACATAACCGACGCGAAAAGTTTTTTGACGAATTACATTTCCTGCGACTTCGGCGACACGACGATTGACGCGCCGACTTTGCGTGTGGGCATGAACTACGTCGAGGTTGCCGTTTCTTTCAACACGAAAAATATTTACACGCCCGTCAGAAATGATTCGCCCGTCAGTCTCGCCGAAGCGCAAGAGATTGAACAGGCTTTGGGGCTTGACAAGATTAAAAACAAAATGCCCTGCGGCTTCCTGAAAATGTATGAAGGTCACGGCGAACGCGAAATCGTTTTGCCCGTGAATCTCGACGCGCAATTTCTTCTCGGACCCGAAGGCGCGCACTTGAACATTTCCGGCATATCGGGCTTGGCTGCCAAGACCAGTTACGCGATGTTCCTCATGAAGTCCGTGCAAGAAAATTTTTCCGATTGCGCGTTCATAATCTTCAACGTCAAGGGCAAAGACTTGATGGCGATTCACCAGCCAAACGACGAGGACTCCGCGCAAATTTACAATTCACTCGGCTTGAGCGGCGCGCCCTTTGAAAATGTTCGCTACTATGCTCCGCGAAGTCAAGACGCCGATAAAGTCACGAGCTATCTTCCTCAAAGCGACGTTGAAAATTATTTTGCCGCCGACTTGCTGAAAAGATTCGTTTACGTCTACACCGAAGACCGCGAGTCTTTGGAAATGCTCTTCGCCGACATTGACGACACGAGCCAGACGATGGATTCGATTATCGGCAAGATTATCGACGACAACGATTACGACTTCAGCGGCATTTCGACTTGGGGAAATTTTTTAGACAAAGTCAACGAACTTTCGCGCAAGGGCAATTCCGGCAAGTCGAATGAGATTTCCGTTTTGAGTTGGCGCAAGTTCAAACGCATAATCAACAAGGCGATTAAACACGACGCTATGTTTGTCAGCCGCGAAGTCCCGCAAAATCACGAATGCCGCCTCGAAGACGAACTCAAAAATATTCAAGCGGGGTCGGTCAGCGTGATTGACATTGCAAAGCTCGGCTCCGATAAGCAGGCGTTTGTTTTCGGCGACGTGCTCAAGACGATTTACAAGCTCAAGCTCGGCGAATACGA
>CAMVAG010000200.1 GCA_947165405.1 uncultured Selenomonadales bacterium | reverse complement strand
CCGCCCGAAAATAATTGCGCATTGCGCATTACGCATTCCGCATTGACAAAGAATTTGGGCGTTCAAGTTGTCGATTTCGCCGAAGAAAAACTTCCGCCGCCCGAAAATAATTGCGCATTGCGCATTACGCATTCCGCATTGACAAAGTATCGCGGTCAGATTCGCAAGGGCGCACAAGTTGCAATGTTGAGCCACCTCGACTACATGAACTTATTCATGCGCGCCTTGTTGAGGAGCAAACTTCCCGCCGCTTGGAGCGAGGGCTTCAATCCTCATTTGAAAGTTTCATTCGCGACGGCTTTGGCTGTGGGAGTGACTTCGGATTGCGAATACGTCGACTTTGAATTGACTGCGGAACTTGAGGCGGAAGAAGTCATGCGCCGCTTGAATTTGCAACTGCCCGAAGACGCACGGCTTGTCAAGCTAAAAAAATTACGCGGCAAAGTCAAGCCCGTGATGTCACTGGTTGAAATGTCGCGCTATGAAGTTCGGTTGCCGTTCGAGGAAAAAAATTTACCCGCCGCACAAAAATCGGTAGAAAGTTTCAATGCGGCGGAAGAAATACATTTCACGCGAATCACGCCGAAGAAGACCCGCGAACTTGAGCTGAAAAAATATTTGGCTGAACCAATATCATTGCGCATTACGCATTCCGCATTGCGCATTGAATTTGCGGTGAAGATTTTGCCCGAAGGAAGCCTCAAGCCCGGCGAAGTCTTAAAAGTTTTGCGTGAGCAATTCGACTTCCCCGCAGACATTTCGGAAGCAAAAATAAATCGTACCGAACTTTTGCTCAAGCGTTGATTTTTTTGAATTGATTCATGAAGTTTGCGAGAGCCTCCGCGCCTTCAATCGGCATTGCGTTGTAAATCGAGGCGCGCATTCCTCCGACCGACCGATGACCTTTGACGCCGCAAAGATTTTTTTCGAGAGCCTCCGCGACAAATTTTTTCTCCAAGTCTTCATTGGGCAGGCGGAAAGTTACATTCATGAACGAGCGCGAATCCTTATCGGCATGACCGCGATAGAAGCCGTCCGAATTGTCGATTGCGTCATAGAGAAGTTTGGCTTTGATTGAATTGCGACGTTGCATTTCCTCAAGCCCGCCGCAATTTTTTATCCACGCGGCGACCTTCCCGACCATGTAAATTGAAAAGGCGGGCGGCGTATTGTACAGCGAATTTTTTTTGTAAAAAGTTTCGTAGCGCAACATCGTAGGAAGAAATTCCGAACTTTTTTCAAGGAATTTTTTCTTGGCAACGACAATCACGACGCCTGCAGGTCCCAAATTTTTTTGAACGCCGGCATAAATCAGCGAAAACTTTTTGAAATCGACTGGGCGGCTCAACATATCGCTGGACATATCGGCGAAGAGCGGAACATTGCCCGTTTCGGGGATGTAGTGAAATTCCGTGCCGTAAATCGTATTGTTGTTGCAGATGTGCAGATAAGCGGCGTTCGGATTGATTTTGAGTTCGTCTTGGCGAGGGACGCGGCGGAAATTTTCTTCCTTAGTCGAGGCGGCAACTTCCCCGACGCCCAAAATTTCTGCCTCCTTGTAAGCGTTGCTTGAAAAAGTTCCGCTCAAGACGTAAGAGCCGCGATGTTCCTTGCTTGCGAAGTTCAAAGGAATCATTGCGAACTGCAGACTTGCGCCGCCTTGAATAAACAAAACGTCGTAGTCGTCGCCGAGATTCATGAGTTCCAAAATATCGGCTTTGGCTTGGTTGTGAACTTTTTCGTAGGGCTTCGACCGATGGCTTATTTCGATAATCGACATGCCCGTTTCGTCAAAGTCGAGGAATTCGGCTTGAGCCTCTTGCAAAACTTCAAGCGGCAAAGTCGCGGGACCCGGATTGAAATTATAAACGCGTTTCATTAAATCTCCTCCTTTTGATTGAAAGCTATTCTACCACCGAAAAATTTTTTGGCAACGTGTAAACTTTCCTTCGGCAAAAGTCGGAGGGCTTTTTTATTTTTCCCCGCCGCCGTGTTTTAATTTGACATTGAAAGTTTCATTTGTTATAACGGGCTTGAATTTTTTTAAGGAGGTAACTCGATTGAAGTATCAGGAATTGGTCTTTGCATTGCAGAAATTTTGGGCGGATAAGGGCTGCATATTGGCGGAACCCTACGACGTGGAAAAAGGCGCGGGCACGATGAACCCGTTTACATTTTTGAGAGTGCTCGGCCCCGAACCCTGGAATGTGGCTTATACGGAACCTTCGCGCAGACCGGCTGACGGTCGCTACGGTGACAATCCCAATCGCCTTTATCAACATCATCAACTGCAACTTATCATGAAGCCTTCGCCCGACAACATTCAAGAGCTTTATCTTGACAGCCTCGCGGCTATCGGCATTGAAGCGGCGAAGCATGATATTCGTTTCGTCGAGGACAACTGGGAATCGCCTACTTTGGGCGCGTGGGGTCTCGGTTGGGAAGTTTGGCTTGACGGCATGGAGATAACTCAATTCACTTACTTTCAACAAGTCGGCAGCCAAGACGTTAAGCCCGTCGCCGTCGAGATAACTTACGGCTTGGAGCGTTTGGCAATGTACATTCAAGGCGTTGAAAATGTTTACGACGTTGAATGGGCGGAAGGCGTCACTTACGGCGATGTCTTCCACCAAAACGAATTCGAACAAACCAGTTACGCTTTCGACTTGAGCGATGAGGATTTACTTTTTGAGCTCTTCGACAAGTACGAGGCGGAAGCTGTTCGGATTATCAAGCTCGGCTACGTTCATCCCGCCTACGATTATGTTTTGAAATGTTCGCACACGTTCAATCTTCTTGACGCAAGAGGCGCAATCAGTGTCAGTGAGCGGACGGCTTTTATCGGGCGCGTGAGGAAGTTGGCTCGCATGTGCGCCGAAGTTTATCTCAAGCAGCGTGAAAAACTCGGCTACCCGTTGCTGAAAAAATCTGCGGAGGTGAATGCGTAATGGACACGAAAAATTTATTGCTTGAAATCGGCACGGAAGAAATCCCCGCGCACGCCGGGCCCGGCATTTTGAATCAGCTGAAGACTTTGGCGGAAAAATCTTTCTCGGAGGCGCGAATCACTTTCGGGAAAATTCAAACACTCGGCACGCCGCGCAGGTTGTCTTTGCTGATTGAAGACGTTGCAACCAAGGCGGCTGATGTTGAATCGGAAAAGCGCGGCCCTTCGACAAAGATAGCTTTCGACAAAGACGGCAAGCCCTCTAAGGCGGCGATAGGTTTTGCTCGCGGGCAGAAGGTCAAGCCCGAAGATTTAATCACTCGTGACGGCTACGTTTACGCCGTGATTCGCGAACAAGGAAAATCTTCCGCCGAAATTTTCAAGACGCTCCTCCCGAAAATCATTTGCGATTTGAGCTTCCCGAACAACATGCGCTGGGGCAATTTGGATTTCAAATTCATTCGTCCGTTGAGGTGGCTTGTCGCGCTTTTCGGCGAAGAAATTATTCCGTTCGAAGTTGCCGGCGTTCAAAGCGGCA
>CAMVAG010000199.1 GCA_947165405.1 uncultured Selenomonadales bacterium | reverse complement strand
CGCACCAACTCGAAATCACGAAGCGACGTTTGTCTGCTTCTACCCTTTACGCCCCTGCGAGGTGCCTTTTCTTTTTGCTACTTTTTCTTTGGGCACGCAAAGAAAAAGTAGAAGAAAACCTGCAAAGAAAAAGTAGAAGAAAATCGCTTCGATTTTAAGGCGGCAAAATTTTTATGTCAATAAGCCCTGCATGAAACGAAACTGAAATAAAAATGTTCCGAAAATTTGTTGACACTCAAAAAATTTTGGTGTAACATAGCAAGCAAGTTAATACTTATTTTTTAAGATTTTTCTAAGTGTATAGGGAGGTATTTTTAATGGCTGTTAAAGTTGCTATCAATGGTTTCGGTCGTATCGGTCGTCTCGCTTTCCGTCAAATGTTCGACGCAGAGGGCTATGAAGTTGTCGCTATCAACGACCTCACCAGCCCGAAGATGCTCGCTCACCTTTTGAAGTATGATACCGCACAGGGCGGCTACTGCGGCAAGATCGGCGAAGGCAAACACACTGTCGAAGCTAAAGAGAACTCCATTGTCGTCGACGGCAAAGAGATCATTATCTACGCCATCAAAGACGCGAAAGAAATCCCCTGGGGCAAACATGACGTTGACGTCGTCCTCGAATGCACCGGCTTCTACACCAGCAAAGCAAAAGCCGAAGCACACATCGAAGCAGGCGCAAAGAAAGTCGTTATCTCGGCTCCTGCCGGCAATGACCTCCCGACTATTGTTTACAACGTCAACCACAAGACCCTTACCCCGGATGTGAAAGTTCTTTCGGCAGCATCCTGCACCACCAACTGCTTGGCTCCCATGACCGCAGCTCTCCACAAACTCGCTCCGATTCAGAGCGGCATTATGGCTACCATTCACGCTTACACCGGCGACCAAATGATCCTTGACGGTCCGCAACGTAAAGGCGACCTCCGTCGTTCCCGCGCAGGCGCATGCAACATCGTCCCGAATTCAACCGGCGCAGCAAAAGCTATCGGTCTCGTTATCCCCGAATTGAAGGGCAAACTTATCGGCGCAGCACAACGCGTCCCGACCCCGACCGGCTCGACCACTCTTCTCTTCGCGGTTGTTAAAGGCGAAGTCACCAAAGAGCAAATCAACGAGGCCATGAAAGCGGCTGCCAACGAGTCCTTCGGCTACAACGAAGAAGAAATCGTCTCCAGCGATATTATCGGCATGAAATTCGGCTCACTCTTCGACGCGACCCAAACCATGGTCAGCCCCATTGGCGACGGCAACACTCTCGTTCAAGTTGTTTCTTGGTATGACAACGAAAACAGCTACACCAGCCAGATGGTTCGCACCATTAAGTACTTTGCTGAATTGAAGTAAGATTTTCGGCAACTGAACACGGTTAGAAAATGTGACGGCTCGGCTCTTCGTCAATGTTGAGCCGGGCTGTTTCAATTAGGAATGCGCAATGCGCAATGCGTAATGATTACGATTTTAATTGCGCATTACGCATTACGAGTTACGCATTGATTTTTTGGGGAGGTTATCTGATGAACAAGAAAAACATTCGCGACATCGATCTGAAAGGCAAAAAGGTTTTCCTTCGCGTCGATTACAACGTTCCTATGGACGAAAACCAAAACATCACCAACACCAAACGCATTGACGCGACGCTCCCGACTCTCAACTATCTGCTCGAACAGGGCGCGGCTGTCATTATCGGCTGTCACCTCGGCAGACCCACTGAAGCTCGCGAACCCAAATTCTCCACCAAACCTATCGCCAAAAAGCTTGCTGAAATTCTCGGCAGGGAAGTCAAATGGGCGGAAGATTGCATCGGCGAACCCGCAGAAAAAGCTGCTGCCGAACTCCAGCCCGGCGAAATCCTCTTGCTTGAAAACCTTCGCTATCACAAAGAAGAAAAGAAGAATAATCCCAAATTCGCGAAACAACTCGCCGCACTCGCTGACATCGCCGTCAATGACGCTTTCGGCATGGCTCACCGCGCTCACGCCTCCAACGTCGGCATTACTCATTTCCTCGAAACCGCTTCCGGCTTCCTCATGGAAAAAGAAATCAACTATATCGGCAAGACTCTCCAAGCTCCGCAACGCCCGTTCGTCGGCATTATCGGCGGCGCGAAAGTCTCCGACAAAATCGGCGTTATCAGCAACATGATTGACAAAGTCGACACGATTATTATCGGCGGCGGCATGGCTCACACCTTCGACAAGGCAAAAGGCTACGAAGTCGGCACCTCGCTCCTCGAAGCAGATAAAATCGAACTCGCAAAACAACTCCTCGAAAAGGCTGCGGCTAAAGGCGTTAAAGTCGTTCTGCCCGTCGACCTCGTTGTTGCAAATAAATTCGCGGCTGACGCAGAATTCAAGACCGTTCCCGTTGACCAGTGCCCGAAAGATTGGATGGGTCTCGACAGCGGCGAAAAGACTTCCGAAGAATACGTCAAAGCTCTCGAAGGCGCGAAGACGATTATTTGGAACGGACCTATGGGCGTCTTTGAATTTGACAACTTCGCAAAAGGCACGCTCGCCGTTGCAAAAGCTGTTGCAGATGCTACCGATAAAGGCGCAATTTCAATCGTCGGCGGCGGCGATTCCATTGCGGCTTTGAAGAAGACCGGTCTCGACAAGAAAATTTCTCACATCTCCACCGGCGGCGGCGCAACCCTCGAATATCTCGAAGGCAAAGTACTGCCCGGCATTGACGCGATTGACGGCGTGGGACGCACTCCGATTATCGCGGGCAACTGGAAGATGAACAACACCATTAAACAGGGCGTCGCGCTCGTCGAAGAATTGATTCCGCTCGTTGCCAATGCAGAGTGCCGCGTTGTCGTCGCTCCGACTGCCACCGCTCTTGCTGCTGTCGCAAAAGCCGCCAAATCCACCAACATTCACGTTGCCGCGCAGAACGTTCACTGGGAAGCAAAAGGCGCGTACACCGGCGAAATTTCAACCGGCATGCTCAACGAGATTAATGTTGATTACGTCATTCTTGGTCACAGCGAACGCCGCGATTATTTCGGCGAAACCGACGAAGGCGTCAACAAGCGCGCAAAGGCTGCGTTCAACGCGGGTATCACTCCGATTATCTGCTGCGGCGAGCCTCTTGAAATTCGCGAGGCGGGCACTTACATTGAACACGTTGTCGGACAGATTGAAAAAGACCTCGACGGCTTCAAACCTGCCGAAGTCAAAAAACTCGTCATTGCTTACGAACCCATTTGGGCTATCGGCACCGGCAAGACCGCGACCTTCGAACAGGCAGAGGAAGTTTGCAAAGCTATCCGCGAATGTGTTGCCAAGAAGTTCGGTCAAGAGGCAGCGGACGCAATTCGCATTCAATACGGCGGAAGTGTCAAACCTGCCACGATTAAAGACCTCATGAAGCAACCCAACGTCGACGGCGCATTGGTCGGCGGCGCGAGCCTCAAAGCTCAAGACTTCAGCGCGATTGTCAATTTCTAAGCTTTGACTAAGTGAAACGCCTTCCGAACGAA
>CAMVAG010000198.1 GCA_947165405.1 uncultured Selenomonadales bacterium | reverse complement strand
ATGAAATGATTCTGTGACACATATCGCTTAAAGATTCGACCCATATCTCCATATTTTCCGGATTTTGATATTTCAGACACCAAGAATCAACATATTTATCCAATGAAGCTTCAAGATAAGAAATGTCGTCGTCTTCCTCTATGTATTCGCCGAAATAATCCGCCACAAAATCTTTCCAATACTTTGTCGAGCCGAGCAAGTAAAGCCCGCTGCTGTGAATCGCATACATAATTGTCTTACAGACATCAACTATGTAATAATTTTCAAAAACATTATTGACGATACGTTGAAAAGGCGTGTCATCATTGTGCTCACGATTAAGCATGATAAACTTGGCAGTCGGTTTGCAGAACATCGCGAAATGCGTTAAGGTGCCCATCGTTGCCGCAATTTCGTCAGCACCCATGATAAGAGAGATCTGCTTGTCAAGGCTTAATTCTTCCATAGACACAATCTCGAATCCCCGCGCCGCGAAGAAGTCTTCAAAATAATTTTCGTTAAAGCAATGTCGCGGAACTCCTTTGTTTGTTGCATCAAATTTTGTTCGCGTCAAGTACAGTTTTTTTGATTCGCCGGGCGTCACGTGAGATTTTATCGCTTGAAACGTAAGAAACCATTCCTTTGTATAACTTTCCCAATATTGCGATTGATCCGGTATCGTGACGGAGCGGCACTGCGTCGGGTGTTTGACATAAACAATTCGTTCTTTTTCTATACCCATCAATCTGAAAAAATCATCGAACCAAGAAGGGTAAATGTTGGCGATTGACACAAACAATATCTTGGATTTAATCTTTGGATTTTGCAAGACAAACCACAGCCGATTTAAACATTCCATCATGAAATGCCCGAAGTGTTTATACAATACGCCGCCAAAAATTACGTCCTCGTCAAGCTGAATGAGTGTATCTCTTTCGACGGTATATGAAGAATCGGTGTGAAGCCAACCTCCCCGTACCGTTGGCGGGATCCTTTCTCGTATAGCCTGCGACGAAATTAAAATCATTGTCACAGACGCCGCCCGCATAGCCCACTTCTTTTTTTCGGGGCGGTAAAATGATTCCGCGTTCGGTAACTTTAACTTTGAGTTTTCTGTTGGAAAATTTGTTTCTTGTCAGCCCTTGTTGCCAATGATTGACATCTTGAACGTATAATCTTTTCACTTTATCTTCCGCCACAAATAAAACCCCCGCCAATAAAATTTCTAATATTATACAAAAAATTTTCTTACAGTCAACTTTTGCTTACGTCGATAAAATTTCAGCGTGACTTGCAAAGGCGTTGTGGTTGTGAATCGATTCAAAATTCTCGCACTCGACCTCGAACGCCGATAAATTTTTCACTCGTCGCAAGGCAAGCACCACGTCTCGCAAAATATCTTCCACGAACTTCGGATTTTGGTAAGCGGCTTCGGTTACGAATTTTTCATCCTCGCGCTTGAGCAGAGGATAAATTTCCGCCGAGCCTTGAGCCTCAATCAATCGAACGAAATTTTTTATCGACACGTCGTCAAAATTTTTGAATGTCAATTTCACGCGGCAGACCGAACGCTGATTGTGCGCGCCGAAGTCTGAAATTTCTTTGCTGCAAGGACAAAGCGACGTGAACGGCACCGCCAATCCCAAAGTAAATTTCATTCGTTCGCCGCCGGCAAGTTCGCCGCAAAGTTCGCAATCGACAGAGCTTAAAGAAACTTTTTCGGACACGGGCGAAAATTTTTTCAAGAAGAATTTAAACGCCAAAGTTATCGCCGCGAAGTCCGTCGAAAGTTTTTCCAGCGCGTCGAGCAAAATTTTTTCGAGGTCGGGAATTTTTATCGGGCGCGCCGTCCAATCCGTTAAAATTTCTGCGAGGCGGCTCATGTGTGTCCCGCGCAGATTTTCCGCTAAAGCAACCGTGAATCGAATTTGCGCCGTGACCTGTTGAACCTCGTCGCCGTCCGAAATTAAAAACGGCAGGTGTACCTTCGTGACGCCTGTCCTTTTTATTTTTATGCCTCGCTTGTCGGGCTGATTTTGTACATCTGTCAATTTTTATCGTCCTCTGCTTCCGAAAAATTTTTTCAAGGGTAATGCAAAAGGCGTTCAAAGTCAAGATTCAAAAACCGAAGAGCCCTTTTATTTTATCGCCGATAAAAATTGCCGATAATTTCATTTGCGGGCGAGGCATGCTGCTTGTAAAAAATCATGTAGCGGTCGTCAATTTGCAAAGTAATTTTCAGCGATTGATTCAAGTCAAAATATTTTTTTAGCTTATCGTGAGTCCCGCGTTGAACAATCATAATCAACACCTCCGCGAATTTTATACCACAAAAAATTTGATTTACAAAGCTGATTTTGTTAGACTGTGAAAAAATTTTATGGAGGTAATTTATTTTGTTGGATATGAAATTTGTACGCGATAACCTCGATTTGATTCGCGCCATGTTAAAAAATCGAAACAACCCTTTGAGCCTCGACAACTTCAGCGACCTTGAAAAGAGACGCCGCGAAATTTTGAGCGAGACCGAACAGCTTAAGAGCCGGCGCAATTCGACTTCAAAGAAAATCGGCGCGATGAAAAAGGCGGGCGAAGACACTGCAGAAATTTCCGCCGAAGTCCGCAAGCTGGGCGATAAGATTTCCGAACTCGATAACGAACTGCGCGACGTTGAAAATAATCTGCGCGACCTGCTCTTACACATTCCGAATATCCCCGCCGAAGACGTTCCGATTGGTCTTGACGATTCACAAAATCCCGAAATTCGCAAGTGGGGCACGCCGCGCACGTTCGACTTCGAACCGAAAGCTCATTGGGAACTCGGCACCGCGTTGAATATTTTCGACTTCGACAGAGCCGGCAAAGTCACGGGCGCAAGATTTACTTTTTATCGCGGGCTCGGAGCGCGCTTGGAAAGAGCCTGCATAAATTTCATGATGGACTTGCACGCGAACAAACACGGCTACACCGAAATGCTTGCGCCGTATATCGTCAATCGCGACAGCATGATTGGCACGGGTCAGCTTCCGAAATTCGCCGAGGATATGTTCAAGCTTGAAGGTTTGGATTATTATCTTGTCCCGACCGCCGAAGTGCCCATGACGAATTTTCACCGTGACGAAATTTTATCCGCCGACACTTTGCCCGAATATTATTCCTGTTACACGGCGTGTTTTCGTGCGGAGGCGGGCGCGGCAGGTCGTGACACTCGCGGCTTGATTCGCCAACATCAATTCAACAAAGTCGAGCTGATTAAATTCACGAAGCCCGAAGACTCTTGGAAAGAATTGGAAAGCATGGTCGACGCCGCCGAAGACGTTTTGAGGATTTTGGAAATTCCTTATCGCGTCGTGTTGCTTTGCACGGGCGATATGAGTTTCACTTCCGCCAAGACTTACGACATTGAAGTTTGGATGCCCGCGCAGAACAAGTACCGCGAAATTTCTTCCTGCTCCAACTGCACCGATTATCAAGCTCGCCGCGCCAATATAAAATTCCGCCGCGATAA
>CAMVAG010000197.1 GCA_947165405.1 uncultured Selenomonadales bacterium | reverse complement strand
CAATGGGCAACGCGGGCGTCAATCGCGTCGTCAACTCCTTTGTCAACGGCGGCAAAGACGAAATGCGCAATACGCTGGTGCACGTGTACGGCGTCATTGAGTCGGACTACAAGCGCATGGCGGAGCACAACATTTATGTCGACGCAAGTTTTATTTGGCATCACGCCGATGACGATTTGCGGGCGGATTTGCTTAAAACACTTCCCGCAGAGATGGCGGACAAAGGTTATCCGATGAAATCGTTCTTCGATAACGGCGTCAACGTGGCGTCACACTCGGACTTTCCCGCATTGGTCGGCAGCCCTGATGATCCGTTCGGCATTATGGAAATTGCGGTCACGGGTCTTTTTTACAAAGAACAGGCGTCGCAACCGTGGTGGCCGGAAGAACTCATCACCCGCGAACAGGCTTTAACCGCTCTGACAATCAACGTCGCAAGGCAAATGTTTCTTGAGAACGAACGCGGCAGTATCAAGGCGGGCAAATTCGCCGACTTCCTGCTCGTTACAAAAGATGTTTTGACTTGCCCCGTGGAGGAAATTCACACCGCAAAACCTGCGGCGACTTACTTTGAAGGCAAAAAAGTTTTCTCCGCGTGAAAAGTTATCGACTTAAACAAAAAGCCCTTCGGCGAGTGTCGGAGGGTTTTTTTGTTGCTTAAACAAAATTTTTCTGCTAAAGTTATACCACAATGAAATTAAAGGAAGTGATGTTATGTTTCCGAACTTAACGCGCAGAGACTTCATCAAAACCGCCGCGCTGGGTTTCTTGGCGGCAAATACGATTGGTTTTCTGCCTGACAAAGTTTTTGCGGCAAGTGATTGCACCGTGAAGACTCGCTACGGAACTTTCAACGGCTTTGTCGGCGAAAACGGTGTAAAAACTTGGCTGGGGATTCCTTACGCTCAACCGCCCGTCGGAAAATTGCGCTGGCAGGCTCCTCAACCGCTCAAACCCTCCAATAAAACTTTCGACGCGAAAAAATTAAGCGATTCGCCCATGCAAGCTGATATGAAACTCGATGAGCCGCTTATTGATAACGATGACGTTCGACAAGGCGAAGATTGCTTGACGCTCAACATTTTCACACGCGGCGACGGCAAAAATAAACCCGTCATGGTTTGGATTTACGGCGGCGCGTTTGTCGGCGGCTATTCGAGCGAAGATCTTTACAGCGGCCCAAATTTTGTGACAGCTCAAGATGTCGTTATCGTTTTTTTGAATTATCGCTTGAATGTTTTCGGCTTTATGAACTTCGCAAGCGTTGATTCCGCTTATGAGGACAGCGGCTATCTCGGAATTGAAGACCAAGTCGCGGCGGTGAAGTGGGTTAAGGAAAATATCGCGGCGTTCGGCGGCGACCCCGATAACATTACGGTTTTCGGCGAAAGTGCCGGCTCAATTTCGACTATGTTGCTGACGGTTATCCCTGCCGCAAAAGGTTTATTCAATAAAGTAATTCCGCAGTCCGGATGCCTCGATTTTTATAACGAGCCGGAAATTTCCGCCCGAACTGCAGAAAAATTTATGGCATTCAGCGGCGCGAAGACTGTCGGCGACTTGATGAAGAAATCAGCTGTCGAACTCCAACAACTTTACGCAAAATATTTAATCACAAGCGACGGGCCCAATCTTTCGGAATTTGCGCCGACGTGCGACGGAAAATTTTTGCCGCGTGACCCGTTTAAGGCGTTAAGAGACGGCGCGGCAAGCGGAATTAAATTTTTAACGGGCACGACCGCCGATGAATGGCGAGCTTTCTTGCTTGGCGATGAAAATTTCTTTAAAATCTTCCGCAGTGACCCCGGAAAAATTTCTATCGCTCTCAGACGATACAAAGCGCAAACTCCGGAAGAAGTTTATAAAAAATGGCTCAACGGGCGACCCGATACCGAAGACAACTTTGCAGAGTTCGTTACGCAGGTGGATTGGCGCGTCGGGCAGGAAGTGTCGTCCGAATATCAATCGAAATTCTCTGACGTTTATTTTTATCTGTTCAGTGAAACTGCGCCGATTGAAATGCTCGGCTCGTGCCACGCTCTTGACCTGCCGTATACTTTCAACGTTTCGTTTGAAGAGTTTACACCGAATCAAAATCTCGTGCGGGCGATTCAAGCGTCATGGGCGGCATTCGCGGCGAACGGCAATCCGAACAACGAATTTATTCCGCACTGGGAAAAATATTCCGCCGCCAATCGTCAAACTATGGAACTGAACTCGAAAGGCTGCATCTTACATAAAGATTTGAACAATCAAAACTTGAACGCATTGCGCTACGTCTACGAAGACTAAAAATTAATCAGATTTACCTCCTCGGCTGATGTCGGGGAATTTTTTTAGGGGGTAACCAAGCCATGATGATTTTATTTACGCTCGGATATGTTCTAATGGGACTGATATTCCTGATTGTTCGAGTCTTTTACCATTTGACAAAAAACAGTTCGCAAAAAAATCTGATTCGGGCGATTCGTGGGGATTGTATCAGTCTTTATGACTACGCCAAGCAAATCGTGGTATCTAACCCCAAAAAATCCAAAGTCGTCGCCGTGATTATGGTTTGCCTGATTATTTTATTGATGATGCCGTTCCGGATTGAAACTGAGTTTGCGACAGAGGAATGTTTTTTGAGTACGATAATGTTCACCATGTTTTTGATAGCCTTCACTCCGAAAGAAGATCCGTCGGACACCGGATTTCCCGTTGACATATTCGGATTTATCTACTCAATCATCTTTATGTTTTACAGCGCGAGCAATTTTGTCATTGATATATTTTACGCGAACGAAGCTCTCAAAGATGATATGTGGATATACGGATACATCGTCACGTTGATTTCGTATGGCATATGCATTATTTTTTTAAGTCAATTTATAAAAAGAGACATATCGAAGCAAGAAATAATTTCATTGGGTCTGGTAATGATGATGACGCTGGAATTTATAGTCTATTACGGGGTAGGCTTTTTCGGCGGAATCAAATGGTACACTTACGACATTTTGACGTATGAAACATATGACGCATATGAATTTAGCATCGTAGAGATTTTCGGCGACATCACGTCTATCATAAATCAAGGAATCGTCTTGGCATCGCAGAGCCAATTAGAGGATATATCCTTAAGCGACATATGGGCATATCATATATCATCTTGAACGGCACGGACATGCTGACTGTTACGGTGGTTGTGGGCTATCTGGTACAAAAATTCATGGAGAAGTGACCGACCAAATAAAAATTACATGACTCGGCTTATGTCGAGCTTTTTTTTTATGATTTCGTTTGGTATAATGCTTTTGCATTGAAAGGAAGTGATATTATAATATATTTAACGCGCAGAGACTTTATCAAGGCAACCTCAATGGCGGCACTTGCATTCGCGGCGACGGGTCTTCCGCTCGGCAACGAAAAAGTTTTTGCGGCGGATAATTGCACAGCGAAAACTCGTTACGGAACTTTTAACGGCTTTGTCGACAAGCAAGGCGTGAAAACTTGGCTCGG
>CAMVAG010000196.1 GCA_947165405.1 uncultured Selenomonadales bacterium | reverse complement strand
AATTGACATTGCAATAAAACTTTTGTATATTCGCGGCGGGTGAATGAAATGAAAATTTTGGACAAGCTTTTTAACAGAAACAAAAAATCCGAAACGCCTGCGCCTCTGCAGACAAATTCGGAGGACAAAAAAATTATCGAAAACTCTTTGCTCTTCGACGGCGAATGGTATTGCAAAACTTACGGCTTCGGAAAGTATCTTGACGCGGCGAATCACTACTTGACAATCGGCTGGCGCGAGGGCAAAAATCCTTCCGCGTTTTTTTCGACGAACGATTACCTCAAAAAAAATCCCGACGTGAAAATTAATCCGCTCTTGCACTTTGAAAAGTTCGGCTTGAAAGAAAATCGGTATCGCCCGGAAATTGAAAGCGTCTTGCCGAAAATTTTGGAGCGGCATCCCGATTGCAAGACCGAGCTCAAAGACGGGCTTTTGCGAATCAGAATCACGAACGCTTGCAACGCCAAGTGTCGATATTGCGGAGTGCGTTGCGGCTTCGGCGAAGAGGCAACCCACGCGATGATTCCGAGTTGGTATTACGAATTATGCCGACCGATTTACGACAAGATAGGCGTCGTGTTGATTACGGGCGGCGATGCTTTTTTCGCGAAGGAAAGTTACAACTACATGAAGTTCATGAGCGAAAACTTCCCGCAGATAACTTTGATGACCGAATCGAACGGCATTGCCTTTAACGAAAAATTTCAAGACCTCGCCGCGAAAAATCTTTTCAAAGCGCATTTCTCAATCAATGCCTCGAACGCCGACGTTTTTGCGAAAGGCTGTTGGGATTCGGACGACTCGACGACCGCGAAAAAAATTTTCCCGATTATGATTCGCAACATCAAAAATTATCTTGCGAAGCTTGAGGCTCAAGACAAACTTTGTTTCGCGCCCGACCTGTCGATGGTTATCAACAAGGACAACGCCGCCGACATTTTGAGTTTTGTGGAGCTGGCTTTGGAACTTCACGCAGGCTTTATCGTCTTCTTCTTCGACTACACCGAAAACGACATGAACGGCGAATTTTTTTCCAATCCCGAAACTTCGCGGCCGGCAATGAAAACCATGATGGAATTGGAGCGCGTGCTTGCCGAAAAAATAATCATCTACTTCAGATTGTGGATGCCTTCGGGCGAGGCGGCGGCTCTTCAACAGGAGGTCGAGGCAATTCCGATTGACGAGCTGAACGCAAAGTACGCGAAGATTTTAAAATTGGCGGAGGGTCGTTCGGTTATCGACGAATTTAAAAAGCGCAACGAGATTCGTCGCGCCTGCGGCAAGAAAGAACTTTCAACGGTTGATGATATTTCGCCGAGCCTGCACTTGAAACAGGAGGCGGACAGAGAAATTTGTTTTGCGCCGTGGAATGAAATTGATTTGTATCCCGACGGTCGCTTGGATTTTTGCGGCTGGTTCGAACAGACGCTTAACATAAAAAATTTTATCGAGCAGCGCGGCGGCAAAGAGTTCGTCGACTGGGAAAAAATTTTGAATTCGTTTGAGTATGCCTCCGCCCGCTACAGGATTTTGCATGATGATTTTCGCGGCTGTCAAGTTTGTTGCCCGATGAATTCGGTCAAGTCGCCCGTCGAAGCCGTCACGAAATACAACGTCGACAGGTTTTTAACAATTAGGAATTAGGAATGAGGAATGAGGAATTGACTTCGCGCCATGATAATTCCTAATTTCTAATTCCTCATTCCTAATTGAAAATTTTTATGACCCGCGCAGGATTTCCGACGGCGACCGCGTTATCGGGAATGTCTTTCGTGACAATCGAGCCCGTTCCGACAATCGCGTTTTCACCAATCGTCACGCCCGGCAAAATATTCACACGCGCTCCAATCCAAGCGTTTTTCTTGATAAGAATTTCTTTGGTCATTATGACGCGAATGTTTTTCGGTTCGTGATTGACCGTGAACAAGCCGACCTCCGGACCGAACATCACACCGTCCTCAATCGTGATTGTGCCGACCGACATAACCGTCAAGCCGTGATTCGCGAAAATATTTTTGCCGAGAAAAATTCTGCAAGCCGCGTCGATTTGAAAAGGCGGCGTCAAAAAATTTGTTGCGTCGAAATTTCCGTTGAAGAGTTCGCGCTCCAATTCCCAAATTTTTTGCTGCTCGTCGGGGTCTGTCGAATTTATCAGCCAACAAAGATGTCGGCAACGTTTGAATTCGCCATGAGCCTCGCGCACATAATCTTTGTCGTTGAATACGTGACAATGTTGCCCGCTGCGAAGTTTTTCGAATACATTCATTTAATCGCCTCCCAATCAAAATGCACCGGTCTTGATATGCGGCACGTAAGGAGCTTCCAATTTTTTTATCGTCGCGTCGTCGAGTTTCATGTCGAGTGCGGCGACAGCTTCTTCAATGTGCTTGACGGAAGTTGTCCCGACAATCGGCGCGGTGATGAACGGCTTGGACAACATCCACGCCAACGAAGTTTGCGCCATCGAATAACCGATTTCCTTTGAAACTTTTTCGAGGTTGTCGACGACGATTTTATCAACGTCATCTGTTTTGCTCCAGACCATCGGCGACACTTCGTCAATGGCATTGCGAGCGGTTTTGGTTCCCCAAGGATGAGCGCAACGTCCTCCCGCCAACGGACTCCAAGTAACGACTGCCATTTTCCTGTCCATGCACAACGGGAAAATTTCGCGTTCCTCTTCGCGATAAATCAAATTGTATTGCGGCTGAAGCGATACAAACTTTGTCCAACCGTGACGCTCGGCGATATTCTGCAGGCGTTCGAGTTGCCAAGCAAAAATTGTTGACGCGCCGATATAACGAGCCTTGCCGCTCTTAACAACGTCGTGCAGAGCTTCCATAATTTCTTCTGCCGGTGTGAGCGGGTCGAGGCGGTGAATTTGATATACGTCGACGTAATCGAGCTGCAAACGTTTCAAGCTGTGGTCAATTTCCGCCATAATATTTTTTTCCGGACAAGCCGCCGCCGTTGGGACGACCGGGACGCATTTCAAAATTAACTTTCGTGGCAACGACAATCTCGTCGCGGTCAAGCCCGAAGTCTTTAATGTAACGCCCCGTGATTTCCTCACTTGTGCCCATTTGATAGACGTTCGCCGTGTCGAAGTAGTTGATTCCGAGTTCAATCGCCCGCTTGAAAATTTCCTTGCCGTCTTCATAAGTCTTTGCCCAAGGGAAAACGCCGTTCTCTTTGCCGGGCTTGCCGAAACTCATCATGCCGAGACAAATGCGCGAAACATCCATGCCCGTGTTGCCAAACTTCACATATTGCATAAAAAAATCCCTCCAAAAGTTTTTTCGCAAGGATTATAAACTTTGGAGGGTTATCAAAGTCAAGCCAAATTTTTCAGCGCGGCGGTCAATCGTTCAAGCGAAGTTTCTTTGCCGAGCAGATACAAAATTTCAGACGCGCCGCCCGGTGTGACTTTTTGCATTGAAAGCGCGATTCTCAACGGCCACATGACCGTTCCGACTTTCAAGCCCGAACTTTCGACGAACGCGGAAATTTTTTCGTTGAGCG
>CAMVAG010000195.1 GCA_947165405.1 uncultured Selenomonadales bacterium | reverse complement strand
TATTGAAAATCCGCAAGTCAGAGTCTTCACTCTCAGTAAAGTGGACAGCACCACATGGAGGAAAAGAAGAACCCTGTCCGCTTGGATTTTAGCAAAACTCTTTCGAGTTTCAATACACTTTTATATAACAGGAGGTGACAATGTTGCCGAAAATTCCGAAGGGCTTGACCGATAAAGACATGGTAAAAAATTACGTCGAGGAAGAGACGATTGAACAGCAACTTTTAACCGCCGCGAAGAAAGCCGAAAAACTTCGCATGATAGCCGAAGCGGAAGCTCCGCCCGCGCCGCTTGCAAAGGCAGGTTTCACGCCCGAACTCACCGACAAACTCGGACGCGAACTCCTCGCGCTGAAGATTGAACTTTCAAATGCGGGCGTCAAGAATTACAACTTCAAAATAAAACGCGACGGCGAAAAGATAATCTTAACCGTCACGGACAAAAAACTTTTTTGAAACACTTCGACAACTCACGAGCCGAACGAAGTTGAAACCCGGCCGCACAATTTAGCTTTCAGCTTTCAGGATTTTAATTCCTAATTCCTAATTCCTAATTCCTAATTGTAAAGATTGTGCTTGTTACAGAAAATTTTTTGACCGAAAAATTTTTGAGGGGAAGGTAATTTAATGGACACTATGACTTACGTGGCGATTGCGATTTTCGTAACCGCCTACGCGCTGATAATTTCCGAAAAAGTTCACCGAACCGTTGTCGGACTTTTCGGCGCAATGCTGATGATTCTGCTGGGGATTATCGACCAAGAAACCGCAGTGCACCATATCGACTTCAACACAATCGGGCTTTTGATGGGCATGATGATTGTCGTCAACATCACGAGCGAAACGGGGCTGTTCAATTTCTTGGCGATATGGGCTGCAAAAAAAGTCAAGGCTCAACCCGTCGCTCTGCTTGTTGCGTTGAGCACATTAACCGCCGTTTGCTCCGCGCTCCTCGACAACGTGACGACTGTCCTTTTAACCGTGCCGATAACTTTCAACATCGCCGCGCAGCTGAAATGCGACGTGAAACCGTTCCTCATGGCGCAAATTATCAGCTCGAATATCGGAGGCACCGCGACGCTTATCGGCGACCCGCCAAACATCATGATAGGCTCGGCTGTCGGTTTGAGCTTCGGCGATTTCGTCCTCAACATGACGGGCGTATCGATTTTAATCTTTATCATTACGGTTGCAATTATGGTTATGATTTATCGCAACGACTTACACACCAAGCCCGAACTTCAAGATAAAGTCATGCGCCTCAACGAACACGAACAAATCACCGACCACTTGCTTTTGAAAAAATGTTTGTTCGTCTTGGCGATAACAATAAGCTTGTTTGCGTTTCACGGAATGCTCGGTCTCGAATCGGCAACGGCTGCTTTAACCGGCGCAAGTTTGCTTCTGCTGATAACTTTCTCTCACAACGAAGAAATGATTGCCAAAATGTTGAGCAAAGTCGAATGGCTTGCAATATTCTTCTTCGGCGGGCTGTTTATCCTCGTCGGCGCGCTCGTTGAGACCGGCGTTATCAAAATGCTCGCGCAAGAGGCAATGGAAATTACCAAAGGCGATTTGACTTTCACCGCGATAGTTATCATTTGGATGAGCGCGATTGCCTCCGCCTTTATCGATAACATTCCGTTTGTTGCGACGATGATTCCGCTGATTAAAGATATGGGAGCAATGGGCTTGACGAACCTCGACCCGCTGTGGTGGAGCTTGGCATTGGGTGCTTGCTTGGGCGGCAACGGAACTTTAATCGGCGCAAGTGCAAACGTCGTCGTTGCCTCGATGGCGGCTCAACGCGGGCGCGCAATTTCCTTTATCGGCTTCATGAAGGTTGCCTTCCCGCTGATGATTCTCTCGATAATTATTTCGACCGCCTACATTTATCTGCGCTACTTGTAAAAAATTTTCGCGGTCGGCAAGCTCGGCGGAGTTTGTCGACCAATTTTTTTGGATAAGCGGGCGGCTCATAACTTTTGTATCAATGCGCCTTCTTTTAAATTTTAATTTTGCCCTAATGACAAAGGAGGAAAAAATTTGTAGAATTGCAATCAGAAAGACTTAAGGGAGGGATTCGCATGCCGCTGATTTTGGCTATGATAGGAATCGCCCTTGATGTTCCTCGCGAAGTGGTCGGCTTTTTACTTATACTTTTCCTCATAAAAGAATTGGCATAGGGACGGAGGCATAAAGATGAAACTTGCCGCGAAAATTTTGGCAATGTTGGCGATTATGATTCTCTGTTCAAACGCGGTTGAAGCGGCAGATTCGGAAAAAGTTTTCGTCGCAAGAAAGCACCTCGTTCCGCCGAGAATGAACCGCCCGTTTCTGCCCGCGCCAAAATATTCGAGAAAAGAATATTTTCCACGTCAACCCTTCCGCCCGAAACCGCATTACTTACCGCAAGTACCCAAAACGACTTACGACAACCGCGGCGGCAAAAGAAAAAAATTCGGACCGCCGCAGGCACCGCACAGATAAAATTAACCAAGGACTGAATTCGCATGAGAAGGTTAGCGAAAAATTTAATATTGGCGGCGGCAGTCAGCGCAATATTTTTCGTTGACCTTGCGACCGCCGAAGCAATCACGCAAGAAAAAATATGCCCGCTCACAACGGACATAAGACAACAACAAATAGATTTTTGGGGGAAGTTCCGCGATACGGTCATGCCAAAACCCGACGAGCCTCAAAATAACAACCCGCCCAAAGAAATGAAAAGACCGCGACCGAAATCTCCGCCGCCGCAAAACAACCCCAAGCCTGCCAATTAATTTTGAATCACGAAGTTGCGTCGAACGCGCCCGAAACCGTTTTCGACGTGAAGATAATAGAACGCTTTTTTTCGATAATCGGCGACGGGATCGTTGCCGGTTTTTTCTTGGTACTTGAGAGTATTTTCGGCATGAGGAGACGTGAAGCCGAACAGAATTTTCAGCGGCAGAAGTTTTCCTTGTCGCGGGATAATCGAATCGTCCACGATGTTGAGCGGATAATAAACCTCGTCGACTTGAACCAAAAGCATGGGCGCGACCTTCCCCACGAAAGTTCCTGTGGGCGGCATGGCAAGCGGATAATCTCCGTCGGGCAACGCGACAAGTTCTCCGTCTTTTATGTAGCTCAATGCCTTTGACGGAAAAATTTCTTCGTGCCAACTGGGCGGCGTTTGCGATTTCGGGAAGAGCACGACCGCGAAAGCCGCTAACATGAACACGGCAAACGCTATGAAATAAAATTTCCGCGTGAATCTCCTGAAGCCGCTTGTTTCCTCGTCGATAAGTTTTTGAAGTTCTTTAAGCTCGTTCATGTCGGCAGTTGTATCGGGAAGACGGGACGATTTGAATGCTCGGTAATGTCTTTGATAACGTCCTTATCGGGCTTGCCCAAAACCCAACCCAGAATTTTAATTTCGGCGTGGACGGCAACTTTCTGCTCGCGGACGTCGCCCGACGTGAAACAAATTTTTTTGTAGTTGTCAAGTGTCTGTCGATAGCGGGCGTTAATCTCCTGCACCGAACGCAATTTGTTGGGCGGGTT
>CAMVAG010000194.1 GCA_947165405.1 uncultured Selenomonadales bacterium | reverse complement strand
AATTGTCTGGTTGCCTTGGCTGATACCGAACCGCTCATGGAAAAACTTTTCCAATATCGTTTCGAGGGCAACACCGCGCTTGCAGGTCACAGCTTCGGAAATTTGTTTATCGCGGCGATGAACGAAGTCACCGGCGACATGGAGACCGCGCTCAAAGAGTCGTCAAAAGTCTTGGCTGTCAAAGGTCGTGTCATTCCCGCGAGCAAAGAGCACGTTCGACTTGACGCACTCATGGCGGACGGCACCGTCGTCGAGGGCGAATCTCAAATCCCCGAAGTCCATAAAAAAATTCGTCGCGTTCAGCTTTTCCCGAAAAAAGTTTCCGCAGTCCCCGCCGCACTTGAGGCTATCGAATCAGCCGACGCAATCATTTTAGGCCCGGGCAGTCTCTACACAAGCATCATGCCGAATCTTTTGGTTGAAGGCGTCGCCGCCGCGCTCAAGAAGTCGAAGGCGATTAAAATTTATATTTGCAACGTCCTCACGCAGCCCGGCGAAACCGATAACTACACTGCCTCGCGACACGCCAAAGCAATTCTCGACCACGCTGGGCAAGGCACGATTGATTATGTTCTTGTCAACTCGACGCCGATTCCCGAAAGCATGTGGCGCGGCACGGGTGCAACGCCTGTTGAGATTGACGAGGATAAAGTCAACGCGCTCGGTTGCGGATTGATTAAAGCTGACTTGATGAGCGCAAAAGAAATCGGACGCCACGACCCCGATAAACTTTGCGCGGCGGTCATGAAAATTATTTACAGCATGGGAAACGGGAGGTGAGCAATTAGTGACTTAGCCTTTAGGGTTCAGATAATTCCCAATTCCTAATTCCTAATTCCTAATTGATAAAAATGCCGTCATATGCTCAAGAAGTCAAAAACGAATTGGCGCATGTCTTCGACGACGACCTCGATTGCCTGCGTGCGGAGTTCGTTGCGCTTATAAAAATCGGCGCAAAAAAAATCGACGGTCGCCTTGAGTTCACAAGTTCAAATGCCGCCGTCGCCCGCCGAGTCATCACGCTTGCCAAAAAATTTTTCACGAACGCCAAGCCCGAAGTCGCTGCCGTCCGTCGAAAAAAATTGTTGAAGAATCTTCTTTACGTCGTCCGATTTATCTTCGCCGGCGAGGTGCAAAATTTTTTCGAGTCGCTTGACATGAACGACTTGCTTAAGCGTTCGCGATTCAAGGTTGCTTATCTTCGCGGAGCATTTCTTGCGGGCGGGAGCGTCAATCGTCCCGAAGCACAATATTTTTTGCAAATCGTCGTGAAGAATGAGGAGGAGGCAATTTTTCTTCAAAGGCAACTTGAAAAACTTGAGTTCAACGCGGGGCTTTCTCGGCGCAAAAAAAATTTTATCGTGTGGCTGCGCGAGGGCGATACCGTCTGCGATTTTTTGGGAATGCTCGGCGCGTCGGAAACCGTCCAACGTTTTGAGGTCGCCCGCAACTTGAAAGAGGTTCGCATGCAAGTCAATCGTATCGTCAACGTCGAGACGGCGGCTCTGAATAAATCGGTCAACGCCGCGCAACGTCAACTTGCCGACATAAAAATTTTGCTTGACAAAAAGGCTCCCGTCAATGAAAAATTACGGGAGGCAATGAATGTTCGCTTGGAAAATCCCTCGTGCACCGTGAGGGAACTGGCGGAAAAACTTTCCATGAGCAGTGCCGGCTTGCTCTATCGCTTTCAAATGATTCACCGCCGTGCAAAAAAATTCAGCAAGAAATGAATTGGAGGTTTTCAAAATATGAGGGGCCTGAACGCCGCCTTCACGACAGATTTTTTAATTTCATTCGCGTTGGTTGCAATTATTTTTATAATGCTTGCCTTGATAATAAATTTGTATTCCGAGCTTTCGACGATAAAGAAACGCTACAAAAAAATGATGGGCGGTTCCGAAGGCACGAGCATTGAGCAAATGCTTTCCGCGCACACCGCCGAAGTAAGTCAGGCAGTCAAAGAGTACAAAAGAATTCAAGGGCAAGTCAACATGCTCGAAGAGATGGTGCGCAATTCTTTGGCTCGCGTCTCCGTCATACACTTCGACGCCTTCGAAAAAACCGGGCAAGGTTTGAGCTGGTGCGTCGCCATTCTCGACAGGAACAATAACGGCGTTGTCTTTTCGTCGATATGCGGGCAGGAAGCCGAGCGCAGTTATGTCAAGCCGATTGAAGACGGACGAGTTGCTCCGACTTACAAACTTACACGAGAGGAGGAACAGGCTCTGCGACAGGCAATGAGCCGATAAAAAAATTTTATGCAAGAAAAAGATTCAAAGCATTCCGCGAAGATTGAAAGTTATTTAATCAGCATAAAGGGCGGCGACAAAGAACGAACGATTAAACTTTCGTCGAAGATGTTTCGTCTGGGCGTGGCAAGTGTGATAATCGCAGGGCTGCTGCTAATCGGGACGGGAGCGTTTTCTTTTTACAGCGCAATGAGAATGCAACGCGACGCCTCGACGATTCACGAAATTGAACAGGCAGCGGAACTTCGGCAGGAACAACTTTTGACGCTTTCAAAAAAAGCGGCGACCCTCAGCGAAACAATTCAAAACCTCGCGCAACAGGAACAGGAATTGAGGATTCAAGCGGGGCTCAATCCTCCAAAAGAAGATAATCCTCCCGAAAATCCTCCCGCCGAAAATTCGGAGGCTTCGGCAAAAGCCCAGCGCGAACAAAAAATCAAATCCATAATCGATAACTTCAAAAATCACAACGGGCAAGGCGGTCCGATTGGCGAATTGAACATTGCGGAAGTCTCGGAGGCTCTGGACATGTTGGAAGTCAAAGTCAGCACGCGCAAGGAAAGCCTCGACGATTTCCAAAACGAACTTAAACAACAGCGCGAACAACTTGCACGCGGCGCGGCGATGGCAAGCGGCTATTCTCCCGATTCGGCTGCAGGCACTGTTCAATTTGATTTTGCCAACGGTCTGCCGATAATTCCCTCTGCCGGTTCGATACCTGCGCCGGGTTCGTTCCCGTTCGATCCGAGTCTTGTCGGAGGCAGCGGCGCGGCTGATTCTCATATCCCGTCAATCTGGCCGACGACGGGCGTTGTCACTTCGCCATACGGTTTGCGTTGGGGCGGCACAGATTTTCATCCCGGCATGGACATTGCAAACGATATGGGCACGCCGATTGTCGCCACTGCCGACGGCGTTGTCGAATACGCGGGCTGGAATTCGGGCGGCTACGGCAACATGGTCGACATAAATCACGGCAACGGAATCATGACGCGCTACGGTCATGCCTCTCAAGTCGTCGTGAGCACAGGTCAGCAAGTCAAGCGCGGGCAACTTATCGCTTACATGGGCAGCACGGGCTTCAGCACGGGGCCGCACGTCCACTACGAAGTTCACGTAAACGGTCAGCGCGTCAATCCAATCAGCTATCTCTAAAACAGTTGCAACCCGGTCGCACAAGGATGTGCGACCGCCCGCGTAAAAAGCCGGAAGCTTTTTCAGCGGGTCTATCGTCCTTTTCTTTGCATACTTTCTTTTGGGCGAACAAAAGAAAGTATGATAAACCCAATCAGCTATCTTTGAGACCGGCTATGAAAAGTCAAGAGGTTGAAGCCGGAACATAAG
>CAMVAG010000193.1 GCA_947165405.1 uncultured Selenomonadales bacterium | reverse complement strand
CGTAGCGGTCAAGCCCCGTGTACTTTCCAACATCAATCATCTTGCCGACGTTGTTTATAACTTTAATTTGCTCAAGATTGTTGCGTAAGCCCATTTCAAAATCGTTCGGGTCGTGAGCGGGAGTGACTTTGACCGCGCCCGTCCCGAAATTTTTATCGACGTAAGAATCGGCGAACAGAGGTATCTCGCGATTGACGAGCGGGAGGATTAAAGTTTTGCCGACAAGATTTTTATAGCGTTCGTCGTCAGGATGAACCGCAACGCCCGTGTCGCCGAGCATCGTTTCGGGGCGCGTCGTCGCAACTTCAACATAACCGCTTCCGTCTTTGAAAGGATAGCGTATGTGCCAAAGATGCCCGGCTTCGGTTTCGTGTTCGACTTCAATGTCGCTCAACGCCGTGTTGCATTTCGGACACCAATTTGTAATTCTCGTGCCGCGATAGATTAAGCCCTCGTTGTAAAGCTGAACAAAAACTTTTCTGACAGCCGCCGAGCAACCTTTATCCATTGTGAAGCGTTCGCGTTCCCAGTCGCAGCTTGAGCCGAGCGTCCGAAGTTGATAGCTGATTCGGTTGCCGTAAGTCTCTTTCCATTGCCAAACGCGCTCCAAAAATTTTTCGCGTCCCAGTTCGTAGCGGTTGGTGCCCTCGCCGCGCAGTTGTTCCTCGACTTTTGCTTGAGTGGCAATGCCCGCGTGGTCTGTGCCCGGCATCCAAAGAGTGTTGTCGCCTTTCATGCGGTGATAGCGAATCAAAATATCTTGAAGCGTTTCGTCGAGGGCGTGCCCCATGTGAAGTTGTCCCGTGACATTCGGCGGCGGTATCACGATACAATAAGCCTCGCCCGATTTTTCCGACGTCGTATGAAAATTTTTATCTCGTTCCCAAGCCGCGTAAATTTCTTTTTCAAATTGTTGCGGCTCGTAAGTTTTCGATATGTTGTTCAAAGCTTGCTCCTCCCAAATATGAAATTAATTGCAATAATAAACTGCCGCCGCGTTAAAGTCAATTAGAGCGTGTTAGTAATTTCAAGTAAAAAAATACAAGCAATTCTCTTATAAAATAAGTTTAAGAGGATGCTTATGTCAAATTCATTTTATCATGGACGCTGCTGTCTTTAAAATTTAGCGGTCGAATTTGTCAAAGAGAGCAGCGAGTCGGTCTGCCTACTTTTTTGCAACTCTACAACTTTCAGATAAAGCAATTTGATTACGGCGATTGGTTGTTGTATTAATGGATTGCACTTTCCTATTTACACAATCTGTTTTACACTATCGTTCATGACAGCCCGTTCCTTATTGCTGATTTCCCGCATTGTTTCATTCGCGGCTTTCAATCGCTTGTAAAGAGCAGGGTCATAATCTTCGGGCTTTTCTTTCGTGAGCTTGTAAGTGTTGTAATGGCTCGTTTGCTCTTATCCAATAAGTTTCTTTTTCCCAGCTTTGAGTTTGCTCGTATGCTTCCTTGTCGTCGTCGCCGCCCATGCTTGCAAAAGCCGCTTGCAATGCCGCGAAAAAAACGCCGTGCGCCACCGCTCTGAACAATTTCCCGAATAAAGGTTTGGTGTTGCCTTTGGCAGCTGCCTTGCCCGCTTCGACCCAAAGATTGAGCGATTGAATTGCAGCGTTGGTGAACAAAACAACTTGATTGACTTTGCGCGTCGAACTGCCTGCTTTTGCAAAGTCTACGGACGCTTCACGAGCCGCAAGTGCCGCAAGTTGTTTGCTTGTGAGAGTGTCGGCTCCGCTTTTGTCGAGCTTAGCCTTCGCTAATTTGTATGTGGTCAAGCGCGTCACGCTTTCCGTAAATTCCGCGAACTTTTGCATGTCGTCGAGTAATTGGAGGAGCGGTTTCTTTTTGTAGCGTTGCCACCTTGTGCTTGTTGCGTCGTCAATCGAACGCTGAATATAATCTACGTCTTCAGAAACAAAAGCGGCTTGTGCGCCGCCGCTCATCTTCCAATCGATTAAATCCCGGCTTTGACCTTTGCCGAGAGCCGCAAGCCCGACCTCTTTCACGGCACTGCCCCAAGCCCTCATCAAGTCGCCTATCACGAAAACATTTTTGCCGAGTTGGTCGTTGTGAATGTAAGCGTCGGGCAAGTCGCGGAACATATTGCCTGCCGCAAAGTCGAGGTTGCCGCCCGTCAAACGCATACGCATAAAGCCCGTTATCGCCCGCAACGCCTTTGTAATCCATGCGCCGTCCGATTTGCTTTGCAGGGATTCGACGGCGCGTTTAATCGCAGGGTCGGGCGTCTCCAAGTATTTTATCTTGCCGTTTTCGCGGAAGCGGATAATATTGTCGGCGTCGGGGTTGCTGCTTGCCACTTCAGAAAGGTTGCTGTCGAAGTTCCCGAATCGCACCAAAGTCGCAAGCTCCAATTTAACTTTGTTTCGTTCGCAAGCTTGAATCCTCTTGTGAGCATTCGCCATCATTATTTGAATCGGCGACCATGTATCGCCCAGATGACCTTTTCTCCTTTTCAAGTGGTCAAGCTTTGTATAATCCTCGTTTTCGTCAAAGACTTGAGCCATAGGAACATAATGCTTCCAACTCTTCAGCAAGCTGTAAAAAGTTTTATCCGTTATCAAGCCCGAATCATGTTCCATTGCCAACAGAATTTTAGAGAATCGAACCAAATCTTGTTGCGCCTCGCCGAATTTCTTTTCGCCTTGTTTTATGATGGCGTCGGCGTCCGCTTCGGAAGTGTAAGGGGTGAGCGGCTCCGTCAATTCGGGGTGGGCGCGGTTGTATTCGTGCATTTCCTTGCTAAGTTTGGCGACCGCGAAAGTCTGCAAGCCTTTCCAATCGCCGTCAACCGATTCAATTATCGCTGTAATCGGCTTGAAGTTGTCGAAACGAACGCCGGGATATTGTTCGCTCAAAGACAAACGAATTTTTTCAATATCACTTGTCTTGCCGTTTACCATTAGCTCTGCAATGCTGCCTTTGCCGCGTGAAAGTTGCGCCAGCTGTTTCGGATTCACATTTCGCTTTATGAATTCGGCAAGAGCAGGCGGGGCGTCTTTTATCGCTTTGTCAACCACCTCTTGCAGCGGCGATAAATCGTCGAGGACTTGTTCGTTAAAGTTGTCCTTGATTGCGCCGAGCCTTTCCAAAAAAGATTTTCCTTGCTGATTTACAATCGAACTGCCAACGCGCTCGCTTGCCGACATATCTGCAAACTCTTGGAAAAGGTCGCGGGTCTCCTGCAAAATTTCAGCCATTGCGGGGTTGTCGCGCATTGCCTTTTGGAAAAGCTTTGCCTCCGGTGAAGTGTTGTTGAGCGCGCCGGTCAAAAGCCAATCGGCGATGTAATTGCCTTGCTCCGAAGTGGGATTGAGTTTGAGGTTTTTGGCGATTTCTTTTCCGACGACAGGCAAAAGTTTTTCCCAGTCATAAGCGCGGCGGCTTTGAATCAGCTGCTGCATGTGGTCAACGACAATATCATCTGCGCCTTCCACATTGCCGTAAAGGATTCTGTGTTTGCTAAGCTTGCGAAGATTATCCGTGATTCGTTTCCCGCGCCGTTCATTCGGTCTCTTGCCGTCGAGCCACGACGACACCTTATTCCTGATTTTCTGCGTGAGCGATTCGCTTGAATT
>CAMVAG010000192.1 GCA_947165405.1 uncultured Selenomonadales bacterium | reverse complement strand
CGTTGCGTTTAAATTAAAAGGACACGCCCGCTTGGAGCGCGTCCGAAAAAATTTCGTAACGTTGATTATTTGATTTCGACAGTTGCGCCGACTTCTTCGAGTTTGGCTTTGAGAGCTTCGGCATCAGCTTTCGAGATTTTTTCTTTGACGGGAGCGGGTGCGCCGTCGACGAGAGCCTTAGCTTCTTTGAGACCGAGACCGGTTACTTCGCGGACAACTTTGATAACGTTAATCTTCTTGTCGCCGACAGCCGCGAGCACGACGTCAAATTCGGTTTTCTCTTCTTCGGGTTCGGCCGCCGCCGCAGGACCTGCCGCCGCCGCAACAGCTACGGGAGCCGCTGCAGAAACGCCGAAACGTTCTTCCATAGCTTTGACGAGTTCGCTCAATTCGAGCACCGTCATGCTTTCAATCGCTTGCATAATTTCTTCTTTAGTCATTGTATTTTAACCTCCAAAATAGGGACTGGGGATGAGGGATATAGGAACCGGTTTTTTTCATTCCTCATTCCTAATTCCTCATTCCTAATTAAATTTACGCCGCTGCCTCTTTTTCTTTCTTTTCGCGAATCGCCTCGACGACGCCGACGAAATTGCGAATGATACCCGAAAGGACACCGACGCAGTTTGCAATCGGAGCGTTCATGCTGCCCAACAACTTTGCAACAAGAACCTCGCGGCTCGGCAAATTCGCAAGAGCTTTGACGCCCTTCTCATCGATAACTTTACCCTCGACCATGCCGACTTTGATTTTCAAAATGCCGGGGTCTTCGAGTTTGTTTTTCTTCATGAAGTCACAGAGGATTTTCGCCGGAGCAACAGCATCTTCCGTTGAAAATGCCATAGCCGTCGTGCCTTCAAGGTGCGCGTCAAGACCTTCAATGCCCGCCTGCTTTGCCGCTATGCGCAACATCGTGTTTTTGATAACTTTATATTGGACGCCCGCCGCACGAAGTTCACGGCGCAGTTGAGTATCGGTTGCGACGTTGAGTTTGTCGTAGCTCGTCAAGACGACGCCTTTTGAACCGGTCAACCAGCCTTTAATTTCGGCAACGACCGCCTCTTTCTTGGGTGTTACCTTGCTTGTAACTGCCATATTTTCACCTCCCGAAGCTTAATGAAAAAATCCTTCGACCACGCAGACCGAAGGAACTTTTAATGCAAAGTTGCTTTCGACCTGAGCAAGTGCTTTAATCGGCGTGCCGAACTTGCCTTCTGCGGTCACGATATGGATTTAAAATCAAATTTGAATGGGAACGCCGGGACCCATTGCCGCAGCCAACGTGATTGAGCGAATGTATTGACCTTTGGCAGCCGCCGGCTTGACGCGAATCAAGGTATCGATAAGCGTTTGATAATTTTCTTTGAGCTTGTCGTCCTCGAAAGATTTTTTTCCGATCGGGCAGTGAATGTTGCCTTGCTTGTCGGTGCGGTACTCAACTTTACCTGCCTTTTGTTCGGCGATAGCCTTCGCAATGTCGGGAGTGACTGTGCCGAGCTTCGGGTTAGGCATTAAGCCGCGCGGACCGAGCAACTTACCCAAGCGACCGATAATCCTCATCATATCGGGCGTAGCGACTGCAACATCGAAATCGAACCAGCCGCCTTGAATCTTCGCCGCCAAATCAGCAGAGCCGACATAATCCGCGCCAGCCGCTTGAGCTTCGGCAGCTTTTTCACCTTCAGCGAAGGCAAGGACTCTTTTAGTTTTGCCGATACCGTTGGGCAGGACAATCGCGCCGCGAACTTGTTGGTCGGCATATTTGGGGTCGACGCCCAAGCGCACGTGAAGTTCAATCGTCTCGTCGAATTTAGCCGTTGCGGTTTTCTTCACGAGGGCAACAGCTTCCTCGGCGGAATAAAATTTTCCGTCTTCAATGAGAGCTTGAGCCTCGCGGAATCTTTTGCTTTGCTTTGCCATTAAAATTTCCTCCTCGCGGTACAAACGATATTATCTCCCGCGTCGTGTGATTAAGCAACAATTTCAATGCCCATTGAGCGCGCCGTGCCTTCAATCATACGCGTTGCCGCCTCGATTGACGCCGCGTTGAGGTCTTTCATTTTCAATTCGGCAATCTCTTGAGCTTTGGCGCGGGGCAATTTGGCAACCTTGTTTTTGTTCGGTTCGCCCGAAGCTTTTTCGATACCCGCCGCTTTTTTGAGAAGGACTGCTGCCGGCGGAGTCTTGGTTATGAATGTAAAAGAGCGGTCTTCATAAACCGAAATCTCGACGGGGATAATCAAGCCTGCCTGTTGAGCGGTGCGGTCATTGAATTCTTTGACGAACGCCATGATGTTAACGCCGGCTTGACCGAGTGCGGGACCTACGGGCGGCGCGGGTGTTGCCTTACCTGCAGGGACTTGCAGCTTGACGACTTTGGTAACTTTCTTTGCCATAGTTACACCTCCTTTCAAAAGCAATGCGTAATTCGTAATGCGTAATGCGTAATGATTTGGTTTTAATTGCGCATTGCGCATTGCGCATTCCTAATTGCAGTTTAAATCTTTTCAACTTGACTTACATCCAAATCAACGGGCATATCCTCAACCAAAACTTTAAGGCGTTGTTTTTCGGCGTCAATGCCTTTGACGGTTGCGAGGCGATTTTCAAAGTAGCCGCCGATAATTCTAACATTGTCATTGATTTTGAAGCCGAGAGTATCATCCGCGACGCGCCCGTCGATAAGTTCGGTCAGAATTCTTTCAGCCTCTTCCCTGCTTAGCGGAATGGGATCTTTTTCGGAGCCGACAAAACCCGTGACGCCTTGCGTGTTGCGGACAACGAACCAAGAATTGTTGTTGACAATCATATCGACGAGGACATAACCGGGAAAAACTTTTTTCTTGACGATTCGCCTTCTGCCCTCTTTGAATTCGGATTCGTCACGCATCGGAACGATAACATCGAAAATCACGTCTTCGAGACCCTGCGCGGCAATCTTTGCTTCGAGGGTAGCTTTGACTCTCTTTTCGTAGCCTGAAAAAGTGTGAACGACATACCAAGCGCGTTCGGAAATGCGCTCGGATTCGGCAACTTTCTTTTCCATAACAAATCGCCCTTTCAGCCGAGTATGATGCGAAACAGCTTTGCAAAAGCGGTATCGCAAACCCAAATCAATGCACAGACGATGATAACGGCAAGCCCGACGACGCCCGTATAAGAGACGAGCTCTTTGTTTGTCGGCCAAGAAACTTTTTTGAGCTCGGTGCGGACTTCCCTGATAAATTGGAAGACGCCTTTTTTGTCGCCCTTTTGCTCCGACAATTCTCTCACACTCCCGACGAAATTATTTTGTTTCCTTGTGCGGAGTATGTTTTTTGCAGAACTTGCAATACTTTTTGAGCTCGATTCTGTCGGGCGTGTTTTTCTTGTTTTTGTTTGTCCTGTAGTTACGATTTTTGCATTCGGTGCAGGACAAGGTGATATTCGTCCTCATAACTCAACCTCCTGATTTTTTAATTTAAAAGCCCCTGTGGCAGGGGCGTTAATCTCAAATGGTAGCGGCACCTGGATTTGAACCGGGGACACTCCGGGTATGAACCGAATGCTCTAGCCAACTGAGCTATGCCGCCAATGGAGCTGATGACCGGGATTGAACCGGTGACCTTATCCTTACCAAGGATACGCTCTGCCGACTGAGCTACATCAGC
>CAMVAG010000191.1 GCA_947165405.1 uncultured Selenomonadales bacterium | reverse complement strand
CCGACGCCCGGCAACTTTATCAGCTCGTCGAAATCGGAAGGAACTTCGCCGCCGTAATTCTCCGATAAAATTTTTGAAGTCTCGATGATGTGTTTTGCCTTTGAACGCGATAAACCGCAGGGCTTGATAATTTCCTCCAGCCGCGCATCTCCGAGCTGCAAAATTTTTTCGGGCGTGTTCGCGAGCGGAAATAATTCTGCCGTGACCAAGTTGACGCGTTTATCCGTGCACTGCGCTGACAAAATCACGGCGACCAAAAGTTCAAAAGCCGAATCAAATTTCAGTTGCGGGACTGCGTTGCGATAAGTCTCCTCCAAAATTTTTAATTCCTCAAGTTTAATTTTGTCGTCCATGTCAATCACCGCTGCAAACCATTTCCAAATAAGGCAACTCCTTGAAGCCGAGCCGCTTATAAAGTTTTAAAGCCGCCGCGTTATCGTGTTCGGTTTCAAGGCGCAAAATTTTATCGGGATAACGAGCCTTGACGTATTGAATAAATTTTGAGCCGATGCCTCGCCCGCGATATTCCGCCTCAATAAAAATGTCCTCAATCCAAATGCATTCGCCGCCGAATTCCGTCGAGTAGCCTCGCGCCGTGATTCCGTAGCCGATAATTTTATCTTCGACAATGAAAACGAAACCCTCGACGTAAGGTGAGCCGCCGAGACAATTTTCAATGTTCGACTCAAAAATTTCCTCCGAGCCGTCGGTTATGGTTGCCGGCGAATTAAAAAATTTCTTCATCATATCGAGGACAACATCGCCGTCATCCCGTTGCATTTCCGTAATTAAAATTTCCATGTCAATTCGTCAAGCTCCTCACGGGCGCAGGGATTCTTCCTCCGCGAGCAATGAACGCCTCCGAGCTGAAATTATTTTTGACGGGGACAATCGGGCAGTAGCCGAGCAAGCCTCCGTATTCGACGACATCGCCGACTTTTGCATTGGGCACGGGGATAAGTCGCACGGCAGTTGTTTTGTTGTTGACGACACCGATAGCCGCCTCGTCCGCGATAATCCCGCTCAAAGTCGCTGCGCTCACGTCGCCGGCAACCGCAATCATATCCAAGCCGACGCTGCAAACGCAAGTCATTGCCTCCAACTTTTCAATCGACAACGAGCCGCACTTGACCGCGTGAATCATGCCTTCATCTTCGCTGACGGGGATAAACGCTCCGCTCAAGCCTCCGACGTGTGAACTTGCCATGAGCCCGCCTTTTTTGACGGCGTCGTTTAAAAGTGCAAGCGCGGCAGTCGTGCCCGGTGCTCCGCAAGCTTCAAGACCCATTTCCTCCAAAATCCTCGCGACCGAATCTCCTACGGCGGGTGTGGGTGCAAGTGACAAGTCGATTATCCCGAACGGAACACCCAATCGACGCGAAGCCTCTTGAGCCACGAGCTGACCGACGCGGGTAATTTTGAACGCCGTCTTTTTAATCGCCTCTGCTATTTCGGTGAAGTTTGCGCCTTTTAAATCTTCCAATGCATGTTTGACGACGCCGGGCCCGCTGACTCCGACGTTGATAACTTTATCGGGTTCGCTGACGCCGTGAAATGCTCCCGCCATAAACGGATTGTCTTCGGGCGCATTTGCGAAGATAACCAACTTGGCACAACCGATAGCCTGCCTGTCACGAGTAAGCTCCGCCGTCCGTTTGATGACTTCCCCGGCTTCACGAACGCAATCCATATTAATGCCGGCTTTCGTCGAGGCAAGGTTGATTGAGCTGCAAACCAAATCGGTCGACGCCAAAGCTTGCGGAATCGATTCAATCAAAATCCTGTCGCCCGCCGTGTAACCTTTTTCGACGAGCGCAGAAAAGCCTCCGATAAAATTCACTCCGACTTCTTTTGCGGCGCGGTCGAGCGTTTCGGCTATCGGCACGTAACTTTCCGCCTTGCAACTTTCGGCAACAATGGCAATCGGCGTGACGGAAATTCTTTTGTTGATAATCGGCACGCCGTATTCCGCCTCAATCTCCTCGCCGGTCTTGACAAGAAATTCTGCTGACTTTGTAATTTTGTCGTAGACGTTGCGGCAGAAGTCGCACAGATTCGGATGAGCGCAATCCCTCAAAGAAATGCCCATCGTTATCGTTCGCACGTCGAGCTTGTTGACGGTTATCATTCGGTTTGTTTCGAGAATATCTTCAATCGTTATCATAAGCTCGCCTCAAATCTTGTGCATTACGTCGAAAATATCTTGGTGCTGCGTTTTTATTTCGACGCCGATAGCCTCGCCCTGTTCGCGCAGTTTTTGTTGCAAGTCGACGAGCCGAATTTTACTTTCCGACGCTTCCGCGAAGAGAATCATGTTAAAGAAGCCGTCCAAAATGTTTTGATTGATGCTTAAGATGTTGACGTTGTTGTCGGCAAGAATTTTCGTCACGCTCGCGATTATCCCGACGCGGTCTCTGCCGACGACTGTCACGATTAATTTCATTTCTATCACCTCGCGCAAAATATAACACAAATTATTTTTTCTTCGCAAGCCGATAACTTTCCTCCAGCCGCGCAAAAATTTCCTCGTCCGTTAAAATTTCGTCGAGGCGCAAAGTCAGCCAAGATTTTTTATTCATGTGCCACCCGCGAAAATATTTTTCCCCGTCAAAAATTTTGTCAAGCTCTTCGGGTTCGACGCGCAAATTTAAAATTTCAATTTCCTCCGCGCCGCCGAGTCGCAAATATTTTTTCGGTATGTTCGCAATCAAAGCATACCACTTACGATTGTCCTTGCGCCGAAAGATCGCGAAGTTCGGATATTTTTCCCAGAGGAATTCGGGCGCGTCGGAAAAATTTTCGCGAATGTATTCAATCAATTTCAACGTCTGCCCGAACTTAAAAATTTCGTCGTCAAAGCATTGCTCGGAAATATTTTTCAAAATGCGCTCATGTTCCGCCTTGACACTGCCGACAAATTCTCCGGTTGCGCCTTCGACGAGGTGCAACGTGTAAGGCTCGCCGTCCGCGTCGAAAATTTTTGACGTGACACGCCCGCGCCCGTCGATTATAATTGTCAGCGTCATGTGATTCAAAATTTCCTCGCGGCGAATGAAATTTTCTCCGTCGAGTGCAAAGCCGTTGTTCAAAAGTTTTTCGCGGTTGAGTTTTTTATTTTTGAAAAGCATAATTTCACCTCAAACAAAAAGAGCGTCCCGGCGGACGCCTAGCTGTGCGGTTTCAATGCGGTCGGTGGCTTCATGTGGCGGTCAAGCGTCGACAAGCCGCGATACACCGTGCCTATGTCGATTGATTCGCCGCGGCTGGCAACGTAACGTTCGAGCTTGCGTTTGACTCGTTGCAGCGCATTGTCGATTGACTTAACGTGGCGATTCAAACTCACGGCGATTTCCTGATAAGATTTGCCGTCGAGGTAAGCCATCAAAACTTGCCACTCCAACTCACTTAGGATTTCGGACATTTTCTTTTCGATAGCCAAAAATTCTTCGCGGCTTATGATGAGCTCTTCGGGGTCGGCAACTTTCACGCCGCTTATCACGTCAAGCAAAGTTCGGTCGCTGTCCTCGTCGTAAATCGGTTTGTTCAACGAAATGTAAGAGTTCAGCGGAATGTGTTTTTGGCGCGTGGCAGTTTTTATCGCCGTGATAATTTGGCGCGTGACGCACAGCTCGGCGAAGGCGTGAAAACTCGACAGCTTGTCGCTTTTGAAGTCGCGCACCGCCTTATAAAAACCGATCATGCCTTCTTG
>CAMVAG010000190.1 GCA_947165405.1 uncultured Selenomonadales bacterium | reverse complement strand
AGTCGTGGATTTTGTAATTGCGCAAAAGATTTTCTCCAACGCCGGGCGCGTCGGGGTCGTGGCTGCCCTTGCCGGTATCCATTGCGCGAATTGTGTTCATCTCCTCGTCAGTCAATTCAAAGTCGAAAATGTTGATGTTGCCGGCGATGCGTTCGGGATTAGTTGACTTCGGCAGGATTATAAAACCTTCTTGAACTTCAAAGCGCAAAATAATTTGACCGGCGTTCTTGCCGTATTTTTGAGCCATTGCGACTATTGCGGGATTCGTTAAAAGTTTTTTGTCGCCGTGACCGAGCGGATACCATGCCTCAAGTTTGACGCCGTCTTTTTTCATGAGCGAACGCAATTTTTTTTGTTGGAAGGTCGGATTGCATTCGACTTGATTGACGGCGGGCAGTGTCGAAAATTGCGGCACAAGTTCAGAATAAATTTTCGGTGACATGTTGCTCACGCCGATTGATTTTATTTTTCCCGCACGCTTAGCCTCTTCGAGTGCTTGCCACGCGCCCGGAACATCGCCGTAAGGTTGATGAATCAAATACAAGTCCATATAGTCGAGACCGAGCTTTTGCAACGAAACATCCACAGCTTTTTTCGCCGCCTCGTAGCCGTGGTCTTGCAACCAAAGTTTGCTTGTGACGAAAATTTTTTCGCGAGCAATGCTGCTGTCCTTGACTGCTTTGCCGACATCTGATTCGTTGAAGTAAGCTGCCGCCGTGTCGATATGCCGATAGCCGACTTTAAGCGCATATTTCACCGCGTCATAAGTTTCGCCGTCATTTTTAATCAGGAACACGCCGAAGCCTACCGTCGGAATTTTGTTGCCGTCGTTTAGTTGTACGTATTGCATAAAATTTTTCCTCCGCGAATTATTTTGATTTAATGGGTGCGCCGCCATAAACCGCAGACATTTCCATATTGTCGAGCGCGTCGTCGAGGGCTTTGACTTCCGCTGCGTTTAATTCGACCTCTGCCGCTCCGAAATTTTCTTTGAGACGTTCAAACTTGCGAGTTCCCGGTATCGGAACAATGTAAGGCTTCTTGCACAGCATCCACGCCATTGCAATTTGTGCCTTCGTGGCGTTTTTATTTTGCGCGGTCTCCTCCAGAAGGTCAAAAAGTTTTTGGTTCTTGTCCATAGCTTCAGCGGTAAACTGCGGCATGTCACTGCGATAATCAACTTTCGCCGCGAACTTTGAATCTTTGTTGTAAGCTCCGCTCAAAAGACCGTTGGCAGTCGGCGAAAAGGCGACGTAGCCGATATTCAATTCCTCAAGCACGGGGAAAAGTTTTTCATACCAACGCGCCATCATCGAATAGCGATTTTGAATCGCCGTGACGGGACAAACTTTGTGGGCGCGGCGAATTGTTTCCTCGTCGACTTCGGAAAGCCCCCAGTGCAAAATTTTTCCCTCGTCGATAAGCTGTTGCATGACGCCGGCGACTTCCTCGACTGGAACATTTTTATCTTGCCGGTGCTGATAGTAAAGGTCAATGTGATCCGTCTGCAAACGCTTAAGCGAACCCTCGACGGATTTTTTTATGACTTCGGGGCGAGCGTCGGTTATCACAGGCAAATTCGTCGCCGTGCTCGTCCAATCGAATTGAATGCCAAATTTCGTGCCGATAACAATTTTATCGCGAAAAGGTTTGAGAGCCGCGCCGACAAGTTCCTCGTTGTCGTGAGGATTTTCGGGCGTGCCGTAAATCTCCGCCGTGTCAAAAAATGTGTAGCCGATTTCGACTGCCTGCGCGAGAAGCTCCGTCATTTCCTTTTTGTCGGCAGGTTCGCCGTAAGCATGGCTCATTCCCATGCAGCCAAGCCCGACTGCCGAAACCGTCAAATTTTTTCCGAGCGTGCGATATTTCATTTAAATCCCTCCAATATTTTGTTCCCAAAAATTTATCGCGTGGTCAATCCAACCTTGCGCGACGGTTCCCTCGCCGAGACCGAAGCCGTGCCTCAAGCTGTCGAAAATTTCAATTTGAGCGGGCGTTGAGTTGGCACGAATTTTTTTTATCCGCGCGTCCATTGTCCGCCAGTTCGCGATTTCGTCATGAGTACCAACGCAATTATAAGTCGGCGGTTCGTTGCCAAAAACTTCGGAAAGTCCGGTGTACTGCATGATAACTGTCGCAGGTCGCGGATATTTTTTCTCGCCGAAATTTTCTGTGCCGAAAGAACCAAGCCAAGCCGTCATTCGCGCACCCGCAGAGCCTCCCCACAACGAATAATTTTTCTTGTCGATTTTAAGTTCGGCGGCGTGTTCGTGAATAAAGGCAATCGCTCGCGCCAAATCTTCACAGGCAAGTTGGGCGTCGGGACGATAAATCAGCGCGAAGGCATTGTAACCTCTCTTTGAAAGTTCAAGCGCGTGAGGAAAGCTGTCGTGCATTGCTCCGACGTAGTAAAAGCCGCCGCCCGCATTGCATATCGCAAATTTCTCGTTCGGCTTGCCGCGAAAGAAAAATAATCCCGTGTCCTTCTTGCGCGGGTCGGAAAGTTTTTCTTCCGCCGTATAGATGTCGTAAAAAATTTTTTCGCCCGCGTCAGATTTTTCGCGCATGTAGTTGACTATCTCGACGGTCTTGCACGGATTAATTTCGCTGTACCAAATCAAAACTTCGTCAAGATTTTTCAGCGTCAAATTTTTATCGATGCCTCGCGTCGGGAAAATCAATCGCCCGAAGCCGCCGAAATTTTTGTAATTGATAACGTCGACGACCTTTGTATCCTGCGTGAACTCGTGCATTTGATTGACGCTCCCCGATTCGGCATTGTGTTGACAGCCTGCAAAAATTATCGCCGCCAATATCAGCAACAAAATTTTCATTTCGCCAAGCCTTTCGACTTGAGCCAACGCTCCATGACATCAGCCACTTCGACATTATTTAAATCCGCCATCATGAAATGCGTTGAACCTTTGACGCCGATATCGGGCAGATAAACAATTTGCGCGTCGCCGCCGTATTTGTTCACGACCGCCGCCCATTTCCGTGCCAAATTCAACCGCGTCCGCCAATTATCTTGTCCCCAATTCGCTACGGGCTTATCGCCACTCGGAATGTTATCGCCGAAGTAAACCACAATCGGTATTTTCGTCAGCCGCATAAAGTCTGCCATTGAAACAGCTTCGCCGACTGCAGGAAATAAACTTGTCGTCTCTTCTGTCGGAGGAATTTCGCCTTCGGGAAAGGGAAATGCGCCCGGCTCCAGCGAGATGACTGCTTTAACTTTATCGGAGCGCATCGCTGTTTCCCAGCCCGGTCCACCGCCCGCTGAATGTGTTATCAATATTCCTTCGCCAGATTTTTCAAACACCACAATCATCGCGTCGACGATTATTTTTTGCTCGGTCGGAAAACTCGGTGTCATCTGGTGAAAAAATTGGCTCAAGGATTCTTCGTCGCGCGGAACTTTTGTGTTGGCGTAATAGTTCGGATACTCGCCGATTCTAAACGTGTTGTACCAAAGTTGGTCGTCGGGCTTCGCGGCAAAAGTGTAAGGCTCCGTCGATTGCCCTGCACGACCTCTGCGCGGCTGGTCGACGATAAAAGTTTTGTATCCTCGCTCAAGAAAAATATTCTGGAAGCCGTCACGACCGTCGGGCGTTGTCTCCCAAGACTTGCCCGATTGCCCGTAGCCATGCAAAAACACCAGCGAATATTTTTTCGCCTTGACCGGAATTTGATAGAAAACATAAGCGTGGTCACCGTGCAATGTTTCGCCGGCGAAGTTGCTTGGGTCGGAGCCGTCATAAAC
>CAMVAG010000189.1 GCA_947165405.1 uncultured Selenomonadales bacterium | reverse complement strand
AGTCCGAAGAAAGCCGCCGCCGTAGCCAAAGCCACTCCGTGTTGACCTGCGCCGGTCTCCGCGATAATTCTTTTCTTGCCCATGAACTTTGCCAAAAGACCTTCGCCCATGCAGTGATTGAGTTTGTGCGCGCCCGTGTGATTCAAATCCTCGCGCTTGAGATAAATTTGGCAGTTGCCGAGATTGCGGCTAAGTTTTTCGCAATGATAAACGGGCGTCGGACGACCTTGAAACTCACGGCGAATCCTGCGCAGCTCGTTGATGAATTGCGACGAATGACAAATCGTCAAGTAAGCTTGCGTGATTTCCTCCATAGCGGGGACGAGTTGCGGCGGAAGATACGCGCCTCCGAATTTTCCGAAGTGACCGTCTGCCGACGGATATTTTTTAAGATAAGTCGAGTAATCCATTTTGAAACCTCCTGAAAAAATTTTTCGCGTGCGATTTAGTTGAATCAAATCATTTCGGGTGCCGGAGCACCCCACGTGAAATATTTTTCGGAGTGAGTCGGATACCGCATAAAAAAACCTCCTAAAAAAAAACTGCCCCGCATATTTCGTTGCGAGGCTGAAATTTTCCTGCAAAGTTCAGATTTTAATTTTGACTTTGGTTGAAGTGTTTGGCGGGCAATCAAAATCGCGTTCGGCGGGCATGGAAATTTTTATGATGAATTTGTCATTGGGCTTTTGTTGTTCCTCGAATTTGTCGGGAATTTTCGGCGGTTGAGGCGCGGGATTTTCTGCAGGTGGAGCTTCGGGATTTTGTTGAGGATTTTCTGCAGGTTGATTTTCGCCGATTAGAGGCGCGACTTGATTTTCTGAAGTCGGGATGTCGGGAAGTTCGACGGGCTCTTGAGTTTCTTCGGGCTGCGTCGAAATGTTCGGCTTAATTTTTTCAATGACCGTGCCGAAAATTTCTTTTCCGTCAATCGAAAAAGTTGCGAGCTTGCCGAGCGGAACCTTATCGAAAATTTCTTCCGTGACTTGAGCCTCAAGCCAAAGTTCGCGGCTGTCACCGATTCTTGAAACGCTGTCACCCGCCGCCAAATCCTGTTCAACTTTCACGCCGTAATAAATCGTTCCGCTCACGGGCGCGATAACGTCCGATTCGCGCGCCTCTTGTTTGGCGACGTTCAAAGACAATTCCGCCTGCTTAATCGCCTGCTCTGCTCCCGCCAAAACTTCCGCCGGTGTCTCTCTGAATTCGTCGACGTATTCGGTGTAGTATTCGATAATCGGCGCGGAGGAGGATCCGTAAGACGCGGAAGACGATTCGGCAAGTGCGCTTTCGTAAGCTCGGCGGGCGGCGTCTCTTTGAACTGCACTGACCGCGCCCATTTCGAAAAGTTCCGCCATGCGATTCGCCCGCTCTTTCAACTTATCCAAATTTCCCGAAGAGGCCGAAGACGATGCAGACGACGCGGGAGGATAAGTCACTCTTTCGCGTTGAACGGGAACTTTGACCCATTGCCCTTGCGCAAGTTGAGCGTAGTTGTCTTTGGCAAGCTGTACAGTGTTTTCAAGCTGCTTAATTTCTTCTTCCGTGATTGCCACTTCCAAACGCGCAATCACGTCGCCCGCTTTGACTTCGGCTCCGTCCTCGAACAAAAGTTCTTTGACTTTGCCGTTTGTCAAAACTCTGACGGAAACCATCGTGCCCGAAACTTTTGCGTCGTCGAGGATAATTGTTTCGTCTTTGTGCCAATATTTGTATTCGGCATAACCGATTATCAACGACAACAACACCACGCCCGCCAAGCTCAAGCCGATAACTTTTTTAACCTTGTCGGTCATATCAATACTTTGCATTTCGTTTGCTCCGATATAAAAAATTGTTTTGCTATTCTACAACAGCCGCCGAAAATTTTCCACTTCAAATATTTATTTCAATTTCGGCTCGAAGATTTTTTGTTGACGAGTGAAAATTTTTTTCAAGAGGTGTTGATACTTATTTTCATGTGTGATAAACTGCGCGCATAAACGAAAAAGATTTTCAAGGAGCTGATGAAGTTGACGCTTAAAGATACAAAACCGGGAATGGTCGTGAGGATTGATTCGGTCGGCGAATCGAACCTCAAGCAACGATTGATGACAATGGGTTTGATACCGGGCACGCGTGTCGAAGTTTTAAACTCGGCACCGCTCGGCGACCCGATAGCATTGCGTTTGCGCTCGTATAACTTGGCAATGAGACGAGACGACGCCGCGCAAATTGAAGTTTCCGAAGTCGGTTAAACAGCAGGGAAGGTGATTAAATGTCAGCATTATCCGTAGCCTTGACGGGCAATCCAAATACAGGCAAGTCGACAATCTTTAACGAATTGACGGGCGCGAGGCAGAAAATCGGAAATTGGCCGGGCGTCACGGTCGACAAAAAAGTCGGCGTCATTGAACACAACGGCAGAAAAATTTCCGTCATAGATTTGCCGGGCACTTATTCAATCAACGCACGCTCACAGGAAGAGCAGGTCGTCAGCGATTTTTTCAAGACAAACAAGCCCGATATAGTCGTAAACATTATCGACGCCTCCAACATTTCGCGCAATCTTTTCTTAACCGTGCAGCTCATGGAAAACGGAATCCCGCTCATTTTAAACTTGAACATGATGGACGAGGCAGAGCGTCACGGAATTAAAATCGACATGAAGAAGTTGGAAGACGCTTTCGGAATGCCCGTGACGAACACCGTCGGCAGAAGCAACAAGAGCGTCAGAAAACTTTTGGACGTTTTTACCAATGCCGTCATGACGAACTACACGCCCTCCAAACTTATCAAAGACCATATCGAACGCGTGCACAACATCGAACAAAGCGGCTTGGTTCCTTCGAAGATTGAGGAAGAAATTATTTCTGCGCGCTATGATTTGATTGATAAGATTATGTCGCAAGCGGTGACTGTCAGCGCGGCGGGCAAGACCTTGACCGAAAAACTTGATTCATATCTTGCCAACGGTGTCACGTCGATAATTTTGATGATTGCGATATTCTATCTGATGTTCCAAATTTCTTTCAACTGGATAGGGCAGCCGCTCGCAGATTTGGTCGGAGAATTTTTTGACGAAACGCTTGTACCTTGGGCGGCGGAGTCAATGGAGGCGGCGGGCGTCGAAGGTTGGATGCAGTCGCTCGTTTCGGACGGAATTATCGCGGGCGTCGGTGCAGTTATAAATTTCGTCCCGCTGATTTTCACGCTGTTTATCATTTTGAGTTTCCTCGACGGCACAGGTTATATGGCTCGCGTCGCGTTCATAATGGATCCGATTATGCGCCGTGCAGGTCTTTCGGGCAAATCGATTATGCCGCTGATGATGGGTTTCGGTTGCGCAGTCCCGGCGATTATGGCGAACCGTGCACTCGACACTCACAAGGACAGAATGATTTCAATTTTCGTGACGCCGTTTATCACCTGCAACGCGAAAGTTCCGATTATCGCACTCTTCGCGGCAATGTTCTTCCCCGATAACGTCGCCAATGTCGTCTTCGCAATGTATTTTCTCGGAATAATCACAGCGATTGTCATGGCGAAAGTTTTAAGCTCGACGATGTTCAAAGAACAACAATCAACCTTCCTGCTTGAGTTGCCGCCGTATCGTCTGCCTGACCCCAAAACCGTTTTGCTTGAGGCTTGGGACAAAGGCAAGGGCTACTTGATTAAAGCCGGCACGATTATCTTTGCAATGAGCGTTATAATTTGGTTCCTTAGCAGTTTCAATTCCGACGGCATGACCGAAGACATGGACAACAGCTACCTTGCAAGTATCGGCTCG
>CAMVAG010000188.1 GCA_947165405.1 uncultured Selenomonadales bacterium | reverse complement strand
CTTTCGTCGACTTAATCGCCATGAATCTTACCAAAATGTGCGGCTGACCGAAATAGCCGATACCCCATGCCAAAAGCGAAACGACTTCGATAAAACTTATTTGCGAGCCGTCGGGCTTGAGGAAGGGATCAAACATCGTTGCCTTGTAATCGTAAATCGCGTTGATTGTATCGCCGAAGCCGCCCAAACTCATCGCCGCGCAAGTCGGGACGATTAAAATTGCCAAGAACATCATGACGCCTTGAATAAAATCCGTGCGACTGACCGCGAGGAAGCCGCCGATTAAAGTGTAGAAGACAACGGAGCCTGCGCCCAAAAATATTGCGTATTGGAACGGCAGACCGAAGACCGTTTCAAAAAGTTTGCCCGCAGCCACGAAGCCGCTTGAAGTGTACAAAATAAAAAATATCAGAATAAAAATTGCGGGGACGATTCGCAGCAAGTTGCTCGTGTCCTTGAAACGATTCTGCAAAAATTCGGGGAGCGTGAGGGAGTTGCCGGCAAGTTCGGTGTATTGACGGAGGCGCGCCGCCACGAAATACCAATTCGCCCAAGTACCGATTGCAATTCCGACGGCAATCCAGCCCGCGTTGAGTCCTGCAAGATAAGCAAAGCCGGGCACGCCCATCAACATCCAGCCGCTCATATCGGACGCTTCCGCAGAAAGCGACGTGACCCATGCGCCGAGTTTGCGGTTGCCGAGAAAATAATCGCTCATGTTTTTTGTCCGGCGGTAGTAGTAAACGCCGATAGCCATCATCAAGCCGATATACAACACGAAGGCGTTTATAACCATTACATCATTTGTCAAATCAAAATCCTCTCCTTTCTATAGCCCGCATATTATAGCCGCGCAAAATTTTTTTGGCAATAAAAAAGCTGTCAGCTTTTAGCTTTCAGCTTTCAGGATTTTAATTCCTAATTCCTAATTCCTAATTCCTAATTAGAATTGCTTGAGCCAAATCGTGCGATTGACGACGTTTGTATAGCTCTGAATAATTTTTACGACTTTCATTGATACGGCGTCGGCGTAGTCGTTCGCCTCGATAAAATCTTCCGTTGAACTTTCAATCGCCAGCTCCACCGCTTGAGAAATTTCACGTTCCGTCACGCCGCCGAGAATTATCGTGCCCTTATCCAAAACTTCTGGGCGTTCGGTCGAGGTGCGAATCAACACGGCGGGGAACTTGAGCATTGAACTTTCTTCCGAGAGCGTGCCGCTGTCCGACAAGACGCAACGAGCCTCCGTTTGCAATTTGTTGTAGTCGAAGAATCCGAACGGCGGCAAACTTCTGACGAGAGGATTAAATTTGAATTGCCTCCGCTCAATGAATTTGCGGCTGCGCGGGTGCGTCGAATAAATTATCGGCAAGCGGTATTTTTCGGCGAGCGCGTTGATTGAATTCATAAGCGACAGGAAATTTTTTTCGTTGTCGATATTTTCTTCGCGGTGAGAAGACAGCAGGAAATATTTTTTCGGCTCAAGGTTGAGTCGAGCCAAAACGTTGCTTGCAAAAATTTTTTCGCGATACTTGAGGAAAAGCTCTTTCATGGGCGAGCCGGTCACGAAAATCATTTTGCCATCGAAGCCCTCCGCCAAAAGATAGCGGCGCGAGTGTTCGGTGTAAGGAAGATTCACGTCGGAAATGTGGTCAACGATTTTGCGATTAATCATTTCGGGCACGTTCCAATCCCAACAGCGATTGCCCGCCTCCATGTGGAAAATCGGAACCTTGAGGCGTTTTGCGGAAATGGCTGACAGCGCGGAATTCGTATCGCCCAAAATCAAAACGGCGTCGGGTTTTTCCTTAGATAAAATTTCGTAGCTCTTCGCCAAAATATTTCCCATCGTCCGACCGAGATTTTCGCCCGCGCAATTCAAAAAATAATCGGGCGGACGAAGTTCCAACTCCTCGAAAAAAATTTGATTCAATTCGTAATCGTAATTCTGCCCCGTGTGAACCAGCACATGATTAAAAAATTTGTCGCAGAGTTTAATCGTCTCGGACAGGCGAATAATTTCCGGGCGCGTGCCGATTATCGTCATCAATTTAAGTTTGCTCATGTCGTCACCAACCTGTAATGCGGATAAAAATTTTCGTGGTCAATCATCCAATCGCGCAAGTCGACGAGCATTTTTTCATAGGGCGGCGCGAGTCCGAAAGTTTTCGTGTTGATTAAAGTTTTATCCGCCGCGATTCCCTCGACGGGAAAAATTTTTATCTCCTTGCGAAAAACTTTTGCGAACAATTTCAAGAGGTCGTGCTTGGTTATCGGCGTGTTGTTCGTCAGCTGATAAAGCCCGTGAAGATTTTCAATCGCCGCCCGCTCAATCATCTGCGCCAAAAATAAAGTCGTCACTCCCGACCAAACAGATTTCGTGTAGCCGTTGACCGCGCCCGTTTGTTGCAGGAACCAATTCAACAAACCGATGCCGTCGCGTTCAAGGTCGCCGCCGATAATCGAATTGCGGAAGGTAATATTTTTTTCGTCGACAAGTTCGCCGAGTGCCTTCGTCCTGTCGTAAAAAGTTTTGCCGTCGGGAAAATCATCTTCACGATAGCCGCCGCGCTTGCCGGAAAATATGCAATCGGTGCCAAGCTGAATAATCTTCGCAGGCAAGTCGGCAGTCGTCTCCGCCAAAAAATGAGGCAGTTCGCTGTTGAGCCTTATCGCCAAAGTTTTGTTGTCTTCGGCGGCGCGATTGAGAATCCCGACGCAATTCACGACGCAATTAAAATTTCCGCCGCGAATAATTTTGGCAAGCTCCGTTCGATTCGTGACATCCAAAACTATATCGACGTGCGGAAAAATTTTTCTGCGCGCAAGCCCGTAAACTTCATGCCCGCGTTCGCGAAGATAATTCGTTATCAAATGCCCTGCCATGCCCGTCGAGCCGAGTATCAAAAATTTCACAAGTGCTCACCGCCTTTGACGACTTGCACAATCAAAATCGCGATGAGCAAAAATTTTTTCAGCCGGTAATTATAATCCCCCCCCCGTTAACTTGCGAGGGTGTATCGTTTACTTTAAGGAAGTATGTATCGGGCGCGGCGGGATTAAAATTTTCGTTCGCCCAAATGAAAACGGTCATGTCGGTTTCGCCGGTATTCTCAATGCTGTGCGTGCAGCCCGGCGGAATGTCAACGACCTCGTGACGTTCGCCGCTGACTTTGTACTCAAAAATTTTGTCGGAAAAAATTTGCCGGAAACGAATGACGCCCTCGCCCGCAACGACCAAAAATTTTTCGTGCTTGGAGTGGTGCCAATGATTGCCTTTCGTGACGTGAGGCTTGATGACGTTCGCGGAGAATTGCCCTTGCCCGTCCGTGCGAACGAATTCCGAAAAACTTCCGCGCTCGTCCTTGTGCATTTTGAGTTCGTAAGAAAAATTTTCTTCAGGCAGATAACTTTGATACGTTGAAAAAAGTTTCGAGGTCAAATTATCGCGTTGGTCGGGTATCGATAAAGTTGCGCGGGTCGTCGAAAAAGATTGAATCAGCTCGGCAAGCTCCCGCAAATTTTTTTTGAAGCTCGGAATTTCTTGAGTCTCTTCGCCGTCGAGGACGCGAATAAATTCTTTGACAACATCGTCGATATAAACCAAATGCATTTCCCGCGCAGGGTCGTTGACTTTGAGCGGAAGACCTCGCGCCGCGTTGAAACAAAACGTCGCAATCGCGCTGTTGTAATTCGGACGACACCACTTGCCGAAAACATTTGGCAGACGATAAATCAAAATCCGCGCAGAAGTTTTTTCGCCGTGAGCA
>CAMVAG010000187.1 GCA_947165405.1 uncultured Selenomonadales bacterium | reverse complement strand
ATCCTCAATGAAATTTTCCGCAATGCTCATACGCTCAAAGGCATGTCCGCGACGATGGGTTACAACAAAATTGCAGAGCTCACTCACGAAATGGAAGACGTGCTTGACATGCTCCGCAAGGAACAACTCAAAGTCACCGGCGATATTATCGATACTCTTTTCAAGTGTATTGATTCCCTTGAGCAAATGATTAATAACATTGCCAACGGCGACCCCGAAGATTTAATTGATGTTTCCGATTTGGTTGCCAAGTTGTCAGGGATTCTGCGCGGCGAAGCGGCTCCTGCGCCGGCTGATACCGCTTCTTCAACTGCACAAACGCAACCGGCAACAGATAATCCTCCGACGACCGGCGCGCCCGTCACTTTGACCGATACCGAAAAAAATCTTATCGGTGAAGCCGAAAAACGCGGCATGAACGGGCTTTATCTCAAAGTCACTCTTGCCGAAAGTTGCCTGCTTAAATCTGCTCGCTCTTACATGGTCATGAACGCGCTCGAAGAATTGAGCGAAGTTATTCGTACCATTCCTCCTGCCGAAGACCTCGAACAGGAAGCTTTCGACCGTTCCTTTGAAGTCATTTTGATTACCGCAGCCGACGAACACCAAATTCAAGAAGCCGTCACTGCCATTTCTGAAATTGAATCCGCTGAAGTTCAAGTGATTCGTTCGCAAGCAGGCAATGAATCTGCTCCCGTTCCCGCACCGACTCCCGCACCTGTCACCGAACAAAAATCTGCTTCCGATTCGATTGCGACGACGCCCGCGCCTGCACCCGTTCAAAAATCTTCTTCTGCATCAAACAAAGGCGGCGGCTCTCAACAATCGGCAACGGCTCAAAAGAAATCGCACGCAGGGCAATCCGTTCGCGTCGACATTGAAAAGCTTGATACCCTCATGAATCTCATGGGCGAATTGGTTATAAATAAAGTCCGCCTCGAACAAATCGGGCAAACTCACCGCTTGCGCGAATTAACCGAAACTCTTGAGCAAATGGACAGGGTTACCACAGACCTTCAAAATATCGTTATGAAAGTCCGCATGGTTCCCGTCAGCCAAGTTTTCAATCGTTTTCCGCGCATGGTTCGCGACGTTACAAAGGAACTCAACAAGGAAATCAATCTCACTATCGAGGGCGAAGAGACCGAACTTGACCGCACAGTTATCGACGAAATCGGCGATCCCATCATGCACCTCTTGCGCAACTCCCTCGACCACGGTATCGAAATGCCTTCAGAGCGCGAGGCCAAAGGTAAACCGCGCGTCGGTGAAGTCGGGCTTATCGCACGCCACGAAGGCAACAACGTCGTTATCATGGTCACCGACGACGGCAAGGGTATCGACCCCGATGTCATTCGCCGCAAAGCCGTTGAGAAAGGGCTTTTCTCTCAAGATGAAGTTGACCAAATGGATGACGCGGACGCCGTTCGAATCGTCTTCCTGCCGGGCTTTTCCACCGCCGAAAAAATTTCCGATATTTCCGGACGCGGCGTCGGCATGGACGTTGTCAAATCCAAAATCGAATCTCTTTCCGGGCAAGTCGACGTTGAAACTCACGTCAACGAGGGCTCCGTTTTCAAAATCAAACTTCCGCTCACCCTCGCAATTATTCAGGCTATGCTCGTTCAAGTTCAAAACGAAATGTACGCCATTCCGCTTGCCTCAATCGACTCAACTCTTTCCGTTCAACCAAATGATATTCGCACCGTTCAAAGTAACGAGGTTATCGTCTTGCGCGGCGAAATTATTCCGATTATTCGTATCGAAGAAACTTTAATGGTTCCGCACATGCGCGATACCCAAGAGCTTTTCGTTGTCGTTGTTCATGCAGGCGATTCCAAAGCCGGCATCGTCGTAGATAAATTAATCGGTCAGCAGGAAATTGTTATCAAGACTCTCGGCAATCTTTTCATGGGTCTTAAAATGTTCTCCGGTGCCACCGTTCTCGGCGACGGCAGAGTTGCTCTCATTCTCGACGTTGCCACCATGCTTAATTAATTAGGAATGAGGAATTAGGAATGAGGAATTAAAGTTCGTAAATCATTCCTAATTCCTAACTCCTAATTCCTAATTGAATAAAGGAGGTATTTTTATGGCTAATGATCAAATTGCCAATAAACCCGTTTCACTTGACGACGACGAACAAGTTGCCGCAATGCAAGTTGTCGCCTTCAAACTGCGCGACGAAGAATTCGGCGTCAATATTTTTCAAGTCCAAGACATAAACGGTATGAGCGATATTACTCGCGTACCTTTTGCCGCCTCTTTCATTAAGGGCGTTATCAATCAGCGCGGCTCGGTCTTGCCTGTTATCGATTTGAAAAAGCGGCTCGGTATCGAGGAAACGCCTTACACTTCCACCGCAAGAATTGTTACCGTTATCGTCGGCGATTTGCAAGTCGGCATGTTGGTCGATTCCGTCACCGAAGTTTTAACTATCCGCTCCAAGCTCGTCGACCCCAAAAAAACCGTCAACGACAGAGCTATGGAAAAATTCTTGAGCGGTATCGGCAATATCGACGGCAGGCTCGTTACCATGCTCAACTTGGAAGAGATTGTTGCTTTGAATTAAAAATTTCTCAAATACTTTCATGGAGATGATTTAAATGATTGATGAGTTCAATTTGACTCCTAATCAACTTGACGCAATGCGCGAAATCGGCAACGTCGGCGCGGGTAATGCGGCAACGGCTCTTTCTCAAGTGCTTAACAAAAAAATCGATATGAACGTTCCGAAAGTTTCGCTCATTCCGATTGAAGAGGTTCCCGACCTCGTGGGCGGCCCCGATTCTTTGATTGTCGCTGTTTTCTTGCGCGTCTACGGTAAAGCCCCCGGAAATATTCTTTTCCTCATGCCAAAAGAAAATGCTTTCTTCATGGTTGATGATTTGATGGGAAGACCGCACGGAACAACACAAGAGCTCGGCGAAATGGAAGTTTCCGCGCTCAAGGAAGTCGGAAATATTTTGACAGGCTCTTATCTTAATTCCTTTTTCCACTTCACAAACATTGCAATGATTCCTTCGATACCTTCAATGGCTATGGATATGGCGGGCGCAATTCTAAACATTGTTCTCGTTCAGCTGGGGCAAATGGGCGATTATGCAATGGTTATCGAAACAAAATTCTTGGCTGAAGACGACAGCGTTCAAGGACACTTCTTCCTTGTACCCGACCCCGGCTCGCTGACCACTCTCGTCAAAGCAGTGGGAGTTGAATAATTATGGCAGACCTTATCAAAGTCGGCATGGCTGATTACAAGGTCGGTCGCAGTCCGTCTACTCTCATAAGTTACGGGTTGGGTTCTTGTATCGGCGTTTCTCTTTACGACCCGATAAAAAAAGTCGGCGGGCTTTTGCATATCATGTTACCCGATTCAACGCAGGCAAGAGCTTCCGATAACCCCGCAAAATTCGCCGATACAGGCATTCCGCTAATGATTAACGACGTTGTGGCACTCGGCGCAACAAAAGCCCGGCTTGTCGCAAAACTCGCGGGCGGCGCGCAAATGTTTGCCTTTTCAAATGCAAGCGATATTATGAAAGTCGGAACACGCAACGCCGAAACTTGCAAGCAAATCTTACGACGCAACGGCATTAAAATTATCGCAGAGGATACCGGCGGCAATTACGGGCGCACGGTTTCTATCGACTTGTCCAACGGCTCTTACAAAGTCAAAACCATCGACCGCGGCGAAAAAAATATTTAGGTGTTGTATGTCGTGAACGAGCTCGAACGTTTTATGCGCGATGTTGAAGCCGACGAAGACCTTGCCAAAAGATTCGGCACCGTCGC
>CAMVAG010000186.1 GCA_947165405.1 uncultured Selenomonadales bacterium | reverse complement strand
CCGTTATCCGAATATCGGTGCGTTCCAAATCAACGGGCAAACAATTGAGAATATCGAAAACGTTTTCTTGACGATGATTCTTCGCTGGGTTTATCTTCCGCCCGAAAATGAAATCGTCACTTATCGACGGCACTACAAAAAATTTTATTCCGCCGAGCTGTGCGAAATTTTTCAAGAGGCAATCGACATGAACGCTTACAATTTTTGGCAGGCGCAACGCAAATAAAAAACTGTTTCAAATAATCGGTCGCGGACGGCAAGTTCGTTCGCGGCTTATTTTATCGGAGGCGAGGCTTTGGATAAATACAAACTTACAATCAGAGACGACGGCAAAAAATTTTTCGCGCTCTTCGACGAGATGAATTTGGATTTCAAAGGCTGCACCCTTGAAGAGGTTTTTATCACGCCGGAGATAAATCTTTGGGAGATAAAAATCCTCACGGGAAAAGATTTCGACAAAAAAATCACGGAAGCCGCCGCAGATTTTTTGCATGAAAAATTTAAAGCGGAAGTTGAATTTAATCATCACGTTTCCCGTTCCGACGAGGCCGATATCGTTGGAAAGAAACCACGAAAGAAAACGACACGCGGCAAGTCTGAAGTTGCAAAGGACAGCGGACAAGCGACTAAGGCAAAACCTCAAGCAATCAAGGAAAAAATTTCGGGCAGCGTCATCAAAATCAGCGACATCAAAGAAAATGAATCGGTCGTAATTGTCGGCGAGGTCGGCAGCGGCGATATGAACGGCGTCAAGCTCCGCGAATTCAAGAACGGGACGCTCGGCGTTTCTTTTTGCGTGACCGATTCAAGCGACGGCATTGTTTGCAAAAAATTTTTCAAGGACGAAAAAAAATCCGACGCGCAACCTTTCGCCGACCAACTCAAAGCGGGCACCCGTGTTAAAATTTCCGCCTCCTCGAAATACGACGATTATTTAAAAGAAGTTATCCTCTTCGTGAACAAGCTGGAGGTCTTGGAAAAAGAATCTGCCCGCGAGGACACCGCCGAAGTCAAGCGCGTCGAACTTCACGTGCACACGACTATGAGCGCAATGGATGCCGTTATCCCCGTCGAAAAATTGATTCAGACTGCCGCCGCTTGGAATTGGAACGCCGTCGCGATAACCGACCACGGAGTTATTCAAGCTTTCCCGAACGCCGCGCTCACTGCCGAAAAACTCGCCAAAGCCGGCAAGAAAATTAAAATTATCTACGGCATGGAGGGCTATCTCGTCGGCGAAGACTTCAAACAGAAATTTGCCAATCACGTCATTATCCTCGCCAAAAACAAAGTCGGGCTTGCCAACCTCTACAAGCTCGTTTCAATCAGCCAAGTTAAGTTCATGCATTATCGCCCGCGCATTCCGAAAAATCTTTTGAGTGAACTGCGCGAGGGTTTGATAATCGGTTCGGCTTGTGAGGCGGGCGAATTGATTCGTGCAATCGTCGAAGGCAAATCGGAGGCGGAGCTTGAGGACATTGCGAATTTTTATGACTACTTGGAGATTCAGCCGATTCAAAACAATCGTTTCCTCGTTCGCAGCGAAGACTTCCCGACAATCACGGACGACGAGGACTTGAGGAATATCAATCGCAAAGTTGCCGCCCTTGCAAAGAAATTGAACAAGCCGCTCGTCGCCACGACCGACGCACATTTTTTAAATCCCGAAGATTCGATTTGCCGAGCGGTTTTGATGCACAGCAAAGGATATTCTGACGCAGACCTCCAACCGCCGCTTTACTTGCGCACGACGGAGGAAATGTTCGCCGAATTCGATTATCTGGACGAGGCAACGGCTTACGAGGCAATCGTCACCAACCCGAACAAAATCGCCGAGTCTGTGGAATTTTTAAAGCCGATACCCGACGGACTGTATTCGCCGCAAGTGCCGGGCGCGGAGGAGGAAATTCGCGAAACTTCCTACGCCAAAGCCAAAAGACTTTACGGAGAAAATTTACCGCCTTTGGTTGAAGCTCGCCTCGAACAGGAACTCAAGCCGATAATCGCTCACGGCTTCGCGGGGCTTTATCTTATCGCTCAACGCCTCGTGAAAAAATCAAATGACGACGGCTATCTTGTCGGCTCTCGCGGAAGTGTCGGCTCGTCGTTCGTCGCCACGCTGATTGGCATTACCGAAGTCAATCCTCTGCCGCCTCACTATCGCTGCCCGAAGTGTCAATACAGCAAATTTTTCACGGCGGGCGAAGTCGGCTGCGGCTACGACCTCGAAAATAAAACTTGTCCCGTCTGCGGCTATCCTCTCACCAAAGACGGGCACGATATTCCGTTCGCAGTGTTCCTCGGCTTCGACGGCGATAAGGTTCCCGATATTGATTTGAACTTTTCGGGCGAATATCAATCGACCGCTCACAAGTACACAGAAATTCTTTTCGGCAAACACAATGTCTATCGCGCAGGAACAATTTCAACCGTCGCGGAGAAAACTTCTTTCGGCTTCGTGAAAAAATATTTCGAGGAGCACGGCTTGAAAAAACACGGCTCGTTTATCGCGAAGATTGCGGCGGGCTGTCAAGGCGTCAAGCGCACGACCGGTCAGCACCCCGCCGGAATTATGGTTGTGCCTCGCGATATGGACATTCACTACTTCACGCCGATTCAATATCCCGCCGATAACAAAGACGCCTCGACCACGACGACTCACTTTGATTATCACTCGATAAGCTCGCGGCTCGTCAAGCTTGATATTTTAGGACACGTTGACCCGACGATGATTCGCATGTTGGAAAATTTGACTCACCGCGACCCGAAGACAATTCCTCTTGACGACAAGGCGACGTTGAGTTTGTTTAATTCGACGGACGCGCTCGGCTTGAGTTCGTTGCAGCTCGGCACAAAGTCCGGGACATACGGCTTGCCCGAATTCAGAACAAGTTTCACGCGGCAGATGATTGACGATACGCACCCCGATTGCTTCAGCGACCTCGTGAGAATTTCGGGCTTTTCGCACGGCACGGACGTTTGGCTCGGCAACGCGCAAGATTTGATTCGGCAAGGCACATGCACTTTGAAGAACGCCATTTCCGCCCGCGACGATATTATGATGTACTTGATTCATCACGGCGTCGACGCTTTGAAATCTTTCAAGACAATGGAAGGCGTTCGCAAAGGCAAAGGCATTAAGCCCGAAGTCGTCGAGGACTTGAAAGCACATGACGTGCCCGATTGGTACATTGATTCTTGCCAAAAGATTAAATATCTTTTCCCGCGCGCGCACGCAACGGCTTATGTCATGATGGCTTATCGAATCGCTTGGTGCAAAGTTCATTATCCGCTTGCTTACTACGCGGCGTATTTTTCAAAGCGCACGGAGGAATTTGACGCCAACGAAATTATCAAAGGCTTGCAATACGTTAAGCAAAAGTTGGACGAGTTGGAGGATTTGTCGGACGAACGCAAACTTGACGTTAAAGAGAGTGACCGCCTCGCCGATTATCAAGTTGTGTACGAATATTTTCTGCGCGGCTTCACATTCGAGCGCGTCAATCTTTACGAGTCGGCAGCGGAAGATTTTATCATCAAAAAAAATTCTTTGCTCATGTCATTGAGTTCAATCGACGGCGTAAGCGAGGCTATGGCAAAAAGTATCGTCGAGGCACGGGCAGACGGAAAATTTTCTTCAATCGACGACTTCAAAAATCGCACAGGCATAAACAAAACGGGAATCGCCGCGCTCAAAGCTCACGGTTGCCTCAACGACCTGCAAGAAACAAACCAAATGACTTTATTTTGAAGAAAATATAAAGCAACGGGTAGCGAAAACCCGGCCGCACATGGACGTGCGGCCGCCCGCGTAAAAAGCCGGA
>CAMVAG010000185.1 GCA_947165405.1 uncultured Selenomonadales bacterium | reverse complement strand
GTGAGCGGCGCGAAAATATTTTCACGATTTATCCTCCGACTTACACCGCACGCGATTTAAAAGTTGAGCCGAAAATTTCTGCGGCGGGCGAAGTCTTGAAAGTCGGATTCTTCGGGCAGTATCGTCGTGAAAAAAATCTGCGCGGCTTGCTTGAGGTTTATCTCAAAGGCAAATACACACGGCAGGTTGAGTTGTTGGTTCAAGGCTCGACGATGCACGCGGAAGACTCGGAAGACTTTGAAAAAATTATCGAACAATATCGCGGCGTCGAGGGCTTGAGCTTTTTGCACAAAGGTTTAATCGGCGCGGAGTGGCAGCAAGCGATTATGAATGTCGACGCGCTTTTGATGCCGTATTCCGCGCCGCGCTATCGTTATCATTGGGGCGGAATGCTTTTCACGGCGATCGGCTTCGGCAAACCCGTCGTGGCAAGTGACGACATGAATCCCGAAGTTTTTGATCTCTACCGCGTCGGCGAAACTTTCAAGAGCGGCAACCTCGACGACCTCGCCGGCGTGCTTGAAACTTTTATCAACGACTTCGACAAAAACTTTTCGACGTATGAAAAAAATCTTCAGGCAGCGGGAGAAGATTTTTCGCCCGTGAATTTTGCAAGGCGGCTCGAAAAAATTATTCTACAATAAAAAAGCCCCGAACATTCGAGGCAGGAAATGTCTTTTAAGCTTTAACAACTTCCGTAAAGTCAGACCAATCTTCAACTTTGAAAGCGCGAATGTCTCGTACACTGCGCTTGAACCAGCCGATTTTCGACAGCTTGTTTATTGCCTTATAAACGGTAGTCAGAGAATCTTTTTCGTTGTTGTTGATGTAAACACTTCCCTGTGTCCAATCGAAACCGAGCATAGTAAGTTCGCGGCGAATTTCATCGTAAGCACCGTTGTAAGGGTCGCCGTACTCGCGTTTAAGGTCATCGATTTTTAAGTCAAAAGCGATTGCGTACATGATAACCAACTCCTTTCGCCGTAATTTTATCACAAAAATTTTCAAAAGGAAAGGATGAAATACTTATGTCAATCGTTAGAATTTTGATAAACGAGCCCTCACCGCCGACTGAATCAGAAATAAAAAAATTTAAGGAAGACGCATTGAAAGAATTGGCAACAATAAATGATGTTGACGAAAAAATTTTTTTGGAGGAACTGAATGGCTAAAGTATCCGTTTTGATTTTGGCGAAGAACGAGGAAAAATTTATCGGCGCGTGTATTCGGAGCGTCAAAGATTTTGCGGACGAGGTCGTTGTTATCGACGATTTCAGCGACGACGCGACCGCGAAAATTTCTGCAGAGCTTGGAGCGAGAGTGATTCAACGCGGGCTCAACGGCGATTGGGGCGGTCAACAAACTTTTGCGATTCAACAGGCGAAGTTCGATTGGGTTTTCTTTATCGACGCCGACGAACGCGCAACGCCCGCTCTTTCCGCCGAGATAAAAAAAATTCTTGCGGGCGACGATAAAAATTTTGCTTGGCGGACGGCGCGCTTGAGTTATTTTTGGGGACAACCTCTCAAGCACGGCGGCTGGTTCCCCGATTACGTCACGCGCCTCTTCCCGACGAAAGGCAGTTACGTCACCGGCTTTGTCCACCCGCAAATTCATCACACTTGCCAAGAAAAAGATTTTCCCGAATCGGCTTACCTCGTTCACTATCCTTATCGCGATTGGAATCACTACTTCAACAAGCTGAATTTTTACACGACGCTTGCCGCGAAAAAAGCTCACGAGCAAGGAAAATCGGCAAGCCTCCTCGATATGATTGTGCACCCGTTGTGGGCAAGCTTCCGCATGTATTTTTTGCGCGGCGGCTTCCTCGACGGGCGAATCGGTTTCGTGTTGGCGGGCTTCCATTATTTCTACACGATGGCGAAGTACGTCAAGCTTTACTATTACGGCAAAGAAAATGTTCACGTCACGGAGGCAGATGATGTTTAAAAATATTTTGGTCAATGCGCTGGTCAATCTCGGCGACGTGGTGCTCACGACTTCCGCGCTTGCACTTATCAAAAAAAATTTTCCCGAAACAAAAATCACAATGCTGGTTAAGCCGGTCGTCAAAGATGCCGTCATTGATAATCCCGTTGTCGACGAGGTGATTGTCCTCGATTACAAGGCAAAGGAAAATTCTTTCGGGAAGATGCGTGCGCTCGTCAAGGAGATTCGGCGGAGGAATTTCGACTTGGCAATTTCTTTCGACCGCAAGCTTCGTCCCGCGCTGATAACTTTCCTCGCGAGGATTCCGCGCCGCGTTTGTCCGTCAAAAGTTTTCGACGACAACAAAAGCCGCGTGACTTTTTTTTATACCGACGTTGTGGAAATTTCTCACGACCTCAACAAAACTTTGCAAGCCGAAACTTATCAAGAGATCGTTCGAAAATTTTTCAACATTGAAGGACACGAGACGCCTCGCTTCCCGAAAAAAATTTCGCCCGTCGCCGATAAACTTCTTGCCCGCCTCCCGCAAGCCGAATTTAAAATCGCGCTGTGTGTTAAAGGAACTTTCCCGCTCAAGACTTGGAGCAAAGAATATTTCGCCGAAGTCGTTCGCAAGTTGAGGAAAAATTATGACGCGGCATTTTTTATCGTCGGCGCACCGAACGACAGAGCCTACGCAGATGAAGTTATCGCGGAGATGGGAGGCGGCGTCGAAAATTTTTGCGGAGAAACTTCTTTGACAGACCTCGCCGAAATTTTTCGCCGCGCAGATTTATTTATCACGGTCGACACGGGAGCCACGCACATTGCCGCGACGACCGGAATTAAAATGGTCACGATGTACGGCTGCACAAGCCCCGACCGCTGGCACCCGATTAATCCCAACGCAATCGCTTTGACGAGCCGAGAGACTTGTTGCCCGTGCACTTGCAAAGCCGAAGAGTGTCCGACTTACCCGAAGCCCGCCTGCCTGCAAAACGTCACACCCGCTCAAGTCCTCGCCGCTGCAAAAAAATTTTTATAAGATGTGTAACGAATTTTGATTCACGACGTATAAAGGATAAAAAATTTGGAGGCTGATAAAAATGAAAAAGGAAATTCTTAAGGACGAACTCTTGAATGATGAGGAACTCGACAACGTGGCGGGCGGCACTTTCGCGGAAAGTTACAGCGACGCACAAAACTTTGAGAAACTCGGCGTAAAAATTTTCAAAAATGATTTGGTGGGGATTCCTCTTCTCGACCATGAAGGATTCGTAAACCTGCGCAATGCGTTTGATAAATACGGCGTCAAAATCGTAGACGACGGCAGCCTCGGCGGCGACTTGGTTGGCACTTCCAAAGCAAATCAATATTTTATCGGAGATAAGCAAGTAAGTCGTGACGAAGCTTGGAAACATATCAACGCGCAGTTCGGTAAGTAAAAAATTTTCAACTCAAGCAACAAAAATCCTTCGGCTTATGTCGGAGGGCTTTTTGCAATTGGGAATTGGGAATTTGGAATTGGGAATGGAAAAATCTTTGACAGTGAAAAAATTTTTTTGCTAAGCTTGTAACGAAATCGGATTTTGAACGTATAAGCTGCAGAAAACAAATTGGAGGTTAATATTATGGCAACACGTGAGGAAAACTTGAAGAAAATCAATGAGCAACTCGAACAGCTTAGCGACGAGGAACTTGACGAGGTCGCGGGCGGTAGTTGGCCCGGGGATTGTAAAATTAACGACAAAGAATTTCCATCTCAACAAAACGTCTTCCAAAACAACAACCAAAACAACAGTGTGACAAATCATAGTTTGTTTTAAAATTTTCAACTCAAGCAACAAAAATCCTTCGGCTTATGTCGGAGGGTTTTTTCGTTGACGGTAGAAAATTTTTTGATAGAATTGGCGGCGAAAGGAGCGACC
>CAMVAG010000184.1 GCA_947165405.1 uncultured Selenomonadales bacterium | reverse complement strand
CGTCATCCGTGACGGCCGGGTCTTCGCTATCCGCTACTTTTCGACTTTAACAACAGCAAATTAATTATCGGGAGGCGATTGAATGTTTGACGTTGTGATAATCGGCGCGGGGCTTGCGGGAGCGGTTTTGGCGGAACGTTTTGCCTCAAGCGGAAAAAAAATTTTGTTGATTGAACGTCGTCGACACGTCGCGGGAAATTGTTATGACGAGGTCGACGCGAACGGCATTTTGATTCACAAATACGGGCCGCACCTTTTCCACACCGACGACGCAAAAATTTGGGAATATCTTTCGCGCTTCACGGATTGGCAAATTTATTTTCACAAGGTCAAGGCGGTTATCGACGGCAAGCCCGTGCCCGTTCCGTTTAACTTGAACACTTTGCGCGAAGTTTTTCCGCCGAGCTTGGCTGAAAAATTGGAAGCAGCTCTGCTGAAAAATTTTGAGTACGGCAAGCGGATTCCGATTCTTGAATTAAAAAAATCCTCCGACGGCGATTTACAATTCTTGGCGGATTTCGTCTACGAAAAAATTTTCTTGCACTACACCGAAAAGCAATGGGGCTTGTCTCCCGAAAAAATTTCCGGCGCGGTCACGGCTCGCGTTCCGATTTTCGTCGGGCGCGACGACAGATATTTCGGCGACCGTTTTCAAGCAATGCCCAAGCGCGGCTACACGAAGCTCGTCGAAAATATGCTTGCCCGAAAAAATATCAAGCTCCTGCTCAACACCGACTTTCACGAAGTCATGAGCTTGAGCGGCGAGGAAATTTTTTTGTTAGGGCAGAAATTTGACGGGCGAATAATTTACACGGGGCAGCTTGAGGAATTGTTCGATAAAAAATTCGGCGCGCTCCCTTATCGCAGCATCGATATGAAATTCGAAACCGTCGACGCAGAAATTTTTCAAACGGCTCCCGTCGTCAACTACCCGAACAATTACGACTTCACGCGAATCACCGAATTCAAGTTGATTCATCCCGCGAAGTCCCGGCGCACGACAATTTTAAAAGAGTTTCCTCAAAAATATATCGCGGGCAAAAACGAACCTTACTATCCGATTTTCACTGACGAGGCGCGAACGACTTACGAAAAATATTTGGCAGAGCTGTCGAAGTTCAAAAACATTACGGCTGTCGGCAGGCTTGCGGAATATCGTTACTATGACATTGACGACGTTGTTAAGCGGGCGTTGGAAGTCTTCGAGGAAATTATCGCTTGAAAAAATTTTCGCCGTGTGATATGATTCGCGCAGTTAAATTGACAACTTTAAAGGCAGGTCGATGTTGTGGGACGTCGACACCTTTCTTAGTTAAATGCTTGTTGAAGAAGGTCGCTTCCGCAGATGCGGCTTTTTTCGTGCCTAAATTACTTCAGGAACGTGAGCAACATCAGGACGGTTTGAATCAGGCTGAGCGTGAGCATCAACCACTGGAATTTGTCCATGACATCACCCCCTCTCATGCGAGAGGAAAACCGACTCATCGAACCTGCCGCGAAAAATATATCACACGCTCATAAAACTTTCAAGGCAGAAAAAATTCCTCCTGTGCTATAATCGGCGCGGGAGGGATTTTTTTATGAACAGCGACGCCGCAAAAAATTTTGCACTCAAATGGAACGGGCACGGCGACGAAGAACGCGATTATTTAATTTTTTGGTTGACGATGTTGCGCGACGTGTTCTCCGTCGAAAGACCCGACGAAATTATCAAACCGCAATATCCGGTTCAATTTGAAAACGCAACAAAGCACATTGACATTTACTTTCCGAAAACAAAAGTTTTAATCGAACAAAAAAGTTTCGGCGTCGACCTTACGAAAAAAATTCTGCAGTCAGACGGAATTTTTCTCACGCCCTTTGAACAGGCAAAACGCTACGCCGACGCTCTGCCGTATTCAATGCGCCCGCGTTGGATTATCGTCTGCAATTTCGCCGAATTCCATATCTACGACCTTGTGCAAATGGATTCGCTCGAATATCTTTTGGGCGCGAAAATTTATTCGCCGACCGTTATCAAGCTCGAAAATTTTCGAAACGACTTCGCACGATTGAAATTTATCTTCGACCCGAACGCCGATATTAAACCCGAAATTAAAATCTCGACCGACGCCGCAAAAATCGTCCGCAAAATCTGCCGCGCCATCGATAAGGATTATGTTAATCGCGACGACGATTATATCGACGCACTAAGCAAGCTCTGCGCAAGATTGGTTTTCTGTTTTTATGCCGACGATGAAAAACTTTTCACTCAAACCAAATTTGCCGACTACCTCCAAAACTTTTCGGAAAAAAATCTTCAAGACGCTCTGCAAAATTTTTTCGACGCACTCAACACGCCCGAAGACCAACGCACCGATTTAAAAGATTTTCCTTACGTCGACGGCGGGCTCTTCGATGAAAAAATTCCTATCCCGCCGCTCAATAAAGATTTTAAATTCGCCGTCGAACGCGCACATATCTTTGACGACTTGAGCATTGACGAGCTTGGAAATTTTTTGCGTTTCAGTTGGCGCGAAATCAGTCCTCCGATTTTCGGCGCAATGTTCGAAGCTCTCTTCAACGATGAGACCCGCCGCTCCGAAGGCATTCATTACACCTCCGTCGAAAATATTCACAAGGTTATCGACCCGCTTTTCTTCGACGACTTGAGCGAGGAACTTGCCGCCGTCAAACGCATGCAGAAGAAAAATCGCGTTGCCGCTCTCAAAAATTTTCAAGACAAACTTGCCTCACTCAAATTCCTCGACCCGGCAGCAGGCAGCGGTAATTTTTTGACCGAAACTTATTTGAGTCTCCGTCGCCTCGAAAATGAAGTCCTCGCCGAATTGCGCAACCTTAAAGCCGATATTCCCAATGACCCCGTAAAAGTTTCTCCAAAACAATTCTTTGGCATTGAGATTAACGACTTCGCCGTTTCCGTCTCCAAACTTGCACTCTGGATTGCCGAAATTCAAATGCTTAGAAAAACCTCTTGGATTATCGGGCGCGACCTCAAAGAGTTGCCGCTCCGAAAAAATATTTCCGTCCGTAAGGCGAACGCTCTCCAAATCGATTGGCACAGCGTGGCTCCGAACGTCGATTTCATTATCGGCAACCCGCCCTTCGTCGGTGCAAGGCTCAAATCCTCCGAACAAAGCCGCGACATTGGCAGGGTCTTCAAGGGCTGGAAAAATCTCGGCAACCTCGATTACGTCACTTGCTGGCACAAATTGGCTGCCGATTTCATGAAAGGCAATTCAACTCGCGCCGCTTTCGTCTCGACCAATTCCGTTTGTCAAGGCGATTCTATCGGCTCGCTTTGGAAAAATCTTTTCAACGCCGGCGTTCATATCGACTTCGCCCACCGAACTTTCAAATGGCTAAGCGATTCGGAAAACATGGCTCACGTTCATTGTATCGTTGTCGGCTTCAGCTGCGCGCAAAATGTCAAGCCAAAAAAAATTTTCGACGGCAAAAAATTTTCTGTCGCCAAAAATATCAACGCTTACCTCGTCGACGGCGAAGATATTTTTGTTGAAAGCAGACCTCATCCGATTCAAGACGGCGTGCCCGAAATCGGTATCGGCAACAAACCGATTGACGGCGGCAATTATCTTTTCACGCCCGAAGAAATGGACGACTTCATAAAACGAGAGCCCGCCTCCGAAAAATTTTTCAAGCCCTGGTTCGGCGCGGAAGAATTTATCAAAGGCAAGAAACGCTTTTGTCTTTTGCTTAAAGGTTTATCGGAAGATGAAATAAAAAAAATGCCGCTCTGTTGGGAGCGCGTCGAAGCTGTCAGAAAATATCGCCTTCAAAGCAAAAGCCCCGGCACTCGTAAAATTGCCGACAAGCCCACAAGATTTCACGTCGAAAATTTTCCGCGAGGAAATT
>CAMVAG010000183.1 GCA_947165405.1 uncultured Selenomonadales bacterium | reverse complement strand
TTGGCAAGCTTCGGCTCGGCAGATGATTCGATACGCGAAAAGACTTCCGACAAGCTGGCGGAGGAGCTTGGGAAATTTTTTACCGATTTTGCGATTTCACAGGCTTTCACGTCGAATTTTTTGATAAAAAAATTATCGCGGCGAGGAATTTTTTTCGCGACGCCCGCCGAAAAAATTTCACAACTTCGCGCAGAAGGTTTCAAGAAAATTTTTTTGTTGCCGACGCATTTGACGCCCGGCGAAGAATTCGACAACAAAATAAAAATTTGCGAGGCACCCGACGTAAAAATAATTCCGCCGCTTATGAGTGAACCGCTTGACAAAAAAATTTTCGTGACGATTTTGGATTGCTTCAAAAAAAATGACGACGAGGATTTGATTTTAATCGGGCACGGCTCTCCGCACAGGCACAATCCCGTTTACGAAAATCTTCAAAGTTTGGCGGACGAAGTTTTAACAATTGGGAATGGGAAATGGGGAATGGGGAATGAAAACGACGCGAAAATAATTCCCAATTCCCAATTCCCAATTCCTCATTGCTTGCATATCGGCGTTATCGAGGAAAATGACACGCCGAATTTTTCCGATGTCGTTAAGCGTTTGAAAATTTCCCGCGCCAAAAAAATTTTGCTTGCGCCGCTTTTGTTTAGCGGAGGCGTTCACGTGGCGGAAGACATTGCCGGCGAAAAAAATTCTTGGCTGACGAAACTTTCCGCGCTCGGCTATCAAGTTCGCGTGATTCGTGACGGGCTGGGCACTTTCAAAAATTTTCGCGAGCTTTACATAAAAAAATTGGAGGCGATTTGAATGCAAGACAACGAGGGCAACGTCCGCGAAATGACACGCACCGAAAAAAATTTTTTTAACGGCGTGACGATTGACGCAGGCTCAACCGAAGGTCAAGCGCATGAAGAAAATTTCCGCGAACAAAAAAGAACTTACGACTTCGGCACGCGACGGACTTACGTAAGTTACGGCGGCTCGAATATTTTCACGCGGCTTCTCGGAGGATTTATTCGCGCTGTGCTCGGCGGCAATCGTCTTGCTCGAATCGGCGCGTTCCTAATCGGCATTGCCTTCGCCGCCCTGATGTTTTTTATCGCGCTTCCGATTTTGTTCGTGCTTTTGGCAATGGGCATTGCGTTTTTGATTATGGCGAAAATTTCAAGGTGATTCGTTTGGAAAAATTTTTCATCAACGGGGCGACGCTTGAGGTTGAGCTTGCCGACAATTTTTGGAAAAGATTTTGCGGGCTGATGTTTCGTCGACGGCTCGAAAAAAATCACGGCTTGTTGCTTGCGCCCTGCGACGGCGTGCATATGCTCTTCATGCGTTTTGCAATCGACGTGATTTATCTTGACAAAAATTTTTGCATAAAAAAAATTGTGCGCGACCTCACTCCTTGGCTCGGCTTGAGCGTTTGTTTCGGAGCTTGGGGCGCATTGGAACTTCCCGGCGGCGAGGCTGACCGATTAAATCTTGTTGTCGGGCAAAAATTTGAAAGCAAAAATCCCGCTCGTGATTGAACGGGATTTTTTATTTGGAAAATATTTTCATGTTGGTGCCGAAGGCCGGACTCGAACCGGCACGTAGTTGCCTACGGCAGATTTTGAGTCTGCTGCGTCTGCCAATTCCGCCACTTCGGCGCAGGTTGCATATTAGCACGCCTTTAACAAATTGTCAATAAAAATTTTATTCGACGGCGTAGACGCTGATTTTTCTTTGATAACGACCTTTGCGCTCGAAGGCAACTTTGCCCGCGATTTTTGCAAAGAGAGTGTCATCTTTGCCGCGCCCGACGTTCGTGCCGGGATGAAAATGCGTGCCGCGCTGACGGACGAGAATGCTGCCCGCCGTGACGATTGTGCCCGCCTGCTCTTTGACGCCAAGACGTTTCGACTCACTGTCACGACCGTTGCGCGTGGAGCTGACGCCTTTTTTATGTGCGAATCTCTGTAAATCAAATTGGAAAGTCATTTATTTTCACCTCCGCAGGAAAATTTTCATTCACCTTGATGACTTGTGGAATTTTCTTTTGAACTTCAATCAAACCGATAAGCATTGTTTGCAAGACGGCTTCGGTAATTTCGTCGGGGGAATTTTTCAATTGCATTTTGAGTCGGCGGGGAGTTTTGCCGAAGTTCATATCGCATTTCAAATAATTTCTTATGCAAGCGAACGTTCCGCTGACCAAAGCCCAAACGGCGGCGCGATAAATTTTGAACTCTTTGATTGACTTGGTGTCGTGTTCCTCAATCGAAAAGCCGCTGATTTTTCCCGCCTCGTTCCGATAAATGTTTGCACGAATTTTGACTTTACGAACGTTTAACTTCGGCAAGTTTTCTTCGCGAGATTGATCCGTGTCGTTGCCTTTGTTTTGAAGAATTGCTTCAGCCGCCTTATCCGGCTCAATCATTTCGATTTTGAAAATCTTCGGAGCATCTTCTTCAAGGAGCTTCAGACCAATCAGCATTGTTTGAAAAACTGCTTCGGTCAAGTCGTCGGGCTCGTCTTTGAGCTTGACCATCAATCGACCGTGCGCCGCGTCCCATTCAAAATCGCGCTTGAGAAAATCTCTTAGACAAAGGAAAACCGAACTTGAAATCATCGACGCTGCCGAGCAATAAATATCGTAGCCGTGCTTGGCTTGGTTGGAGTGCCCGTCGACCGAAAAGCCGATAATTTTTCCGTCGTCCTGCTTGTAAATTTCCGCGACAATCATGATTCGATTTTTTCAATCTTGACTTTCGTGAACGGCTGGCGATGACCTTGACGGCGGCGATAATTGGTCTTGTGCTTGTATTTGAAGATACGAATTTTGGGACCTTTGCCGTTTTTGACGACGGAGCCGGTTACCTTCGCGCCTTCGATAAGCGGACGACCGAATTTAATTTCGTCGCCCTCGCCGACAGCCAAAACTTCCTCGAACGTGACGGAAGCACCTTCTTCGGCGTCGAGCTTCTCAATGATAATCTCTTTGCCTTCGGCGACTTTGTATTGCTTGCCGCCGGTTTTGATGATTGCGTACAAACTTAACACCTCCATGCGGATGAACTCGCCGACTGCGGCACAATTCAATGAGGAATTAGGAATTAGGAATTGGGACGCGCTTTTCATTCCTCATTCCTAATTCCTCATTTCTAATTGATTTTCAAGCCTCGTCGAGCGGCGCAAATAATTTAGCAGAAAAATTTTCCCCTGTCAATTTCGGCGGATAAAATTTTGGCGGAGGACTTGCAATGCCATTAACTTGACAAAATGAGAGAAAAATTTTACAATATCTTTTAAAAATTTTATAGCATCAAACGTCTAATGCCGGTGAGCATTTGATATTGTTCTTTGAAAAATTTAGGAGGTCAATATGGAAAGCAAGCTTTTCTATTCCAAAAATTTCATCAAAAATCTTTTGATAGTCGAGGCTCTGCGAAAAACTGACCGAGAGACCCCGAAGACTTCGCGGCAAATTTTAAAAGAAGTAGAGCGAGGTTGGCGGAAACTTTTTCCGAACGAACCTTTAGACGAATCCTCCAAGAAAAAACTGATTCCGGCAACGATAAGCCGCCACGTCTTCGATATGAATCAAAGCAAGCTTTATAAAATCTGTTTGCACGACGACAACAAGAAAGGTTATTACAACGCAAGCCGGTTGCTCACGGCGGCGGAAGTCGGCGTCATAAGCGCGGCGGTTTACGGCATGTCATTGAGTGTCGACGAGAAAAAAATTCTCTTTGAAAAAATAAAATCAGTGACCGACACCGACGGCAGCTCCATTGTTTACCGCTTTGAACGGCAGATGAAACTTGAGCCGGGAGGAACTCAACCGAGCCTCCAAAAAATTCAGATTATCAACAAAGCCATCGTCGAAAGTAAAAAGATAACTTTTTA
>CAMVAG010000182.1 GCA_947165405.1 uncultured Selenomonadales bacterium | reverse complement strand
AAGCTGAAAGCTGAAAGCTCTAAGCTGAAAGCTGAAAGCTCTAAGCTGAAAGCTGAAACCTGAAAGCTGAAAGCTGAAAGCTGAAAGCTGAAAGCTGAAAGCTCTAAGCTGAAAGCTGAAAGTAGGAATTAGGAATGAGGAATTGGGAATTGATTCGCAATGCGTAATGAATTTAGGAAAAGTTAATTTGATATTGTTGATTCACTACAATATAATGCTTTGCAAGTAAATCAGGGATTGGGGACAATTACAAAAGGAGAGAAAGATTATGACGACGCAAGAAGTTATAAAAAAATTCATGGCAAGGCTTGCCAAGCACGGCTATGTTTATTCCGATTCAATCGGCTCAAATATGTTGGATTCGGCGATTCGCACCGCGTCAAGATTCACGGGCGTTCAAGAAGTTATCGACGCGATGAAAGCAGACCAAGAGAAAGCTGAATTGCAAGCCGTCAAAGAAATTCTCGGCGAAGAAAAACTTTTGGAAGATTGCGATTCCGCGCTTTTATCACAGCTTGCCCAAAATAATTCCGCAATCACAACGAACTCAACGACTTTGCTTAGAAGTGATACAACCGTTGAGGAATATATCAAACAGCGCAAGGCAGAAATTTTCCTCCAAGATTATTGCGGCATTCAACTTAACAACAAATTTTGTTTCTACACAAACACGAGCGGCTCTCGTGTCATTGCGCGTTCCAATGCGACGGGCAACACCGACACCGGCGCAATCACGGGCGCGGACGCAAACATCACTCTCAAGGAAGGCGATACCGATTATTACGGCAACGAACTTGACTTGTCCGCTCTTGCTGCAGCTTACGGCTCGGCGGCTTCCCTTTCAAGTGACGGAAAAACTCTCGTAATCGGCACAGGCACTCAAAAGACTGACCGCTCCGTCGTTGACGAAACTTTAATCAACACTTACACCGCCTCCACAACAAATGCCCAAGTCATCAACACCGGCAACCGCGATTGGGTTGTTCAAGCTACAACGGGCAACGATACAATCAACAGCGGCGGGGCAGATTCGATTAACGCGGGCGCAGGCGACGATTCAATCAGCGTGAATGCAAACGGCGCGACCGTCACGGGCGGCGCAGGCTCTGATAACATCGAAATTTCTGCGCAAGTCAAAAGCGTCACGATAAACGACCTCACTGCCGAAGACACTTTGACTATCAGCGGCTCTTTTGAAATCGGCGCGGCAAGAATCGAAGATATGCTGCTTGTCATAACCGATAAGACGGGCACGCGCAAAATCACTCTCGGCGACTTCACAAGCGCAACGGACGGCACAATCAACATCGGCTCGGCAAGCACGACGCTCGGCAAGTGGCTTTCAAATGCGGGCATTGACCTTGACAACCTCGAATCAACAACTTATGCCGCGCAAGTCGGTGCAGGAAGTCAATTAGGAATTAGGAATGAGGAATTGGGAATTGATTCGGACAGCGGAAGAATCGCCATTGACCCCGATTGGGAACCTTCGGCAGTCGAAGAAAAACCCGCCCAAAATGATACTCAAAACAGACGCGGCACTCCTTCCGCAAGTTCCAATGTCACGGAAGGCGCAACTCTCACCGTCAACCTTGACGACTTCCTGACACAAGCGGCGGGCTCCGTTTCCGTCGACGGCAATGTTGTCGGCGCAGTCTCAAGCACTTACCCGAACGCCACTATCTTCACGCGCAACGGCTTGACAATTCATCTGCTAGGCGAATCCTCTTCCACAAGCGGCAGTCCCACTTCGGGCAACAACTCACTCATCACTTTGAAAACTTTCGACGAACTCACCGACGACCAAAAAACAATCATCGCGGGGCTGTTCAAGTGGTGGGGCTCCGATTGCTTGACCATAAACGAAGACAGCTACGACTTAAGCTTTGAATCCGATAATGCCGTCGTGAAAGACATCGGGCTTTATTTTTATGACGGGCAGGGGCAAAGCGGAACTCTCGCCACTGTTTGGAATTGGGGTACAAGCTCAGCCACAAATGACGGCGCAGTTACTCAACTCATGCTCAACGTCAACATGGATTATTACAAAAATCTTTCCGTCTCCGACGTCGACGGCTCCTCAAGTGTTAGCGGCGCGGGTTTTCTTGACAGGACACTTGCTCACGAATTTACTCATGCCGTCATGGCTTCCACTGTCAATTATTTCAGCTTCCTTCCCAAATTTATCAAAGAAGGCATTGCCGAACTCACGCACGGTATCGACGACGAGCGCGGCTCCTCTATTTTTAAAATCGCTTACGACGCGACCGAACTTGACGCCGGCATTGACTTGTCCAACACCGGCACAGGCTCCCAAGCGGTCGGCGACGGCTACGCGGGCGGTTTTATGTTCCTGCGCTACTTCGCTCGCCAAGCCGCTCTTCAAACGCTCAACTTGCCCGCCTTCAACGATATTACCGTCGACGTTGACTTTAATAATTTAAACGTCGCGGCGGGAAATATCCTCTACATCGACACGCGGCAAGCCAATCCCGTCGTCCAAATCGCTCAAGATGAGGAAGCTTTTATTGCTCTGCCCGACCAATATTTTATTTTCAATCTCGGCACCGTCTTTTTCGATGAAACCGATAAATTTTTCTATTACGCCGTTGCCAATGACCTTTTCAAGCAGAACATCACGGCGGGCGGGCAAATCTCCCATGTTATCGGGCTCAACGCTCTAACCGACTTCACGGGCTCGGACGATTCCGATATTCTTCAGATTTCCGAAGGCTCCAATTCCTTAAACACCGGCGCAGGCAATGACCTCGTTCAAGTCACGGGGCAATACTCCTCCATTAATACCGGCGCAGGCAATGACCAAGTTTATCTCGACGCGGGCGGGCATAACCTTATCAATCTCGGCGACGGCTCCAATCTCGTTGCTTTTTCAGAAACACGCAGCTTCAACAACTCTATTCTCGGCTCCGCAGGCAATGATATTTTAAATGCCGACGACGACAACGCTCATTACTTCTACAACAATTTAATCAATCTTGCGGGCGGCGACAATTCCGTTTCCATTTATTACGGTACAGATAATTCCGTTTTAACTTCATCAGGCAACGATACCATAAGCATTACCGGCGGCGAAAACAATTTCATCGATTCGGGCGCGGGCAATGATTATATCGTAGCTTTCGGCTCAAGCGGCTCCGTCTTTAGCGGCGACGGCGACGATAAGATTCTTTTGCACGGCTCCAACAATACTGTCTTCGCAGGCAAAGGCGACGATTCCATTTACCAATACTCCAACTCTGACGGCGGCAACTTCTACGCTTTCAATGCGGCATTCGGCAACGATTCCATTTCGGGCTTCAAGGCGACCGACGTGATTCACATCGCCGAATCCTACACCTCCGATTTCTCCAATAATATTTTGACCGTCAAAAAGGGCGACGATATTATCGGCACGATTAAAATTTCGCCCGCAAGCGGCGTCACTTTCAACACTTCAACTAATATTGCCGCCGATTTAAAAGAATCTCTGCTGATAGTCGGCACTGAAGGCTCCGATTCCATTTCCAACACCCTCGACGGCGCGACCATTCAAGCTCTCGGCGGCGACGATTCCATTTCCAACAGCGCCAATTTTGTCTTGTTCAAATACGCGCCGGGCGACGGCAACGATTTTATCACAGGCTTCAATTCTTCTTCGACACTGCAAATCGGCGACGGCTCCGACACCTACTCCACACAACAAAGCGGCGACGATGTCATTGTCAACGTCGGCTCGGACTTCATTACTTTGCAAGGCGCGGCTTCGGTTTCGCCTCTCAACATTCCGGGAACTTTCAACCCGCTTGCAATCGACGGGCTTACTTGCAACCCCGCAGGCTTCTACGAAATTTCTTCGGCGAACGATTTAACGGCTCTTGCCTCTTTTGTAAACAACGGCAAC
>CAMVAG010000181.1 GCA_947165405.1 uncultured Selenomonadales bacterium | reverse complement strand
CCGATTGAAATTTTCGCGCCGAGAGCCTCGAAGCCTTTCAAGTGCAAATCAATCGGACGAGTTCCTATCGCGCAGCCGCCGGGCAAAGAAATTTTCGCCGAACCCAATCTTGCAAGCAGAGGACCGATTATCAAAAAGGACGCCCGCATTTTTCTTACCAAATCGTATGGCGCGGTTATATTTTCAATCGACGTGGCGTCGACGTAGAGTTTATTGTTTTCGGGCTCGTGACGAACCTTAACGCCGAGCGTCCGCAAAACTTCGCTGATTGTTCGAACGTCGTCGAGGTTAGGCACTTCGTCCAGACAAGTTTCTTTATCTTGACCGAGCAACGTAGCCGCAATGACAGGGAGCACGGCATTTTTCGCGCCGCTGATTTTGACTGTGCCGCTCAATCGGTTGCCGCCTTTTATGACAAGTATTTCCAAAATCTCAATCCTCCCGCCTTAAACTTTCTCAACATTGAGAGTCGTGCGCATGACGTTATCGATTATATAGTTCGTGTCAACTTTGCTGTCGACTTTTTGAGGAGTCTTGCCTTCCTTCTTGAGCCGAGCCTGCACACGTTTTGCTTGAGCTATCTCTTGGCGGATTTGTTTATCGGTTTTGGGTTCGTTAGAGCCGCCGATTTCCACGACGAGTTGATTGTTCTTGCCGGTCTTGAGAAAATCTTTTATCTTGTCTTCGTAGCTTTTGTTTGAATCAGCCGTGACAAGCCCCGCGCTCGCCATTGCCTGATTGACGGGAACGAGCGCGCCGCCGTGAACTTCCAAAGCCAAATTTCCTTGATGCGCCGTCAAAGGCACGGTGTAAGGTATGATAACTTTTTCGGTCGGCTTGCGATAAGGTTGAAGTTCAACAGTCAAGTTGACCGTATCGCCGGGCTTGACTTTCTTTTTGTCGGGCGTGACGGAAACGATTGAAGCCGTGCGCCTGTCCATGTCGAAAGAAATATTCACGTCCACGCCGAAAATATCCGATTCCTCTTTAGTGTTCGAGCAAACGAGATTAAGTGCCTGCATGAGTTCGAGGATAGCGACTTGCCCGACATCAGAGGCGTTGTAGAACATATTCTTTCGCGCCAAAGAGCCGCCGTCGACCGCGTTCGTCTTAATGTTAAAATCAACATCAACCGTGCCTTCGGCGAGGGTATCGGTCATTCTGCTCAAGGCGGTGTAGGCAATCGCCGCACCCAATTTCGGAACGAGGGTTTCGTTGTAAGCAATCGTTGCGTTGAAAGTTTCCTGCTTATCGAGGGCGGCATCCTTAACCGTGACGGTGATTGGAACGACGGCAGGGAAAGTTCCGAGTATGCCGGCAATGCCCGAATCACGATCTTGATTGACGCGCCCGATAATGTGACCAATGCCCGCGAGTTTGACACCGTTGACCGTGTGCCCGCTGACCGAGCCGATAACGGAGGCGTCCGTCATGAAGTAGTTGACATTGCCGCCGTGCGTGAACGAGTGCCCGAACGCCAAAATTTTTTTGCCGTCGACAGCCGTAACCGTGCCCGTTGCTCCCAAAGAAAAATCGCCGTAGATAATCGCGACGCCAAGAGCCGAGCCGGGCTCAAGGGTTGCGTCCAGTTGAATGCCGCGTTCAATTGTCTTGACGGGCGATTGAATTTTTCTCAAGCCCAATTCACGTTGCAGGAAGTTCGCGCCGTTTGCATCGAAGCCGCTCAAATAAAATGCATTGACTTCTTCGACTTCGGAGGACTTTTCAACTTCAGCCGTTTCCTCGACGGGTTCGGCAGTCGTTTCGGTTGAGTCGTCTTTGTTTTCGGGCTCGTTGGATTTATTTTTCTCTTTAGCCGCTTTGAAATAATTCACTTGGGCTTTGGGGTCGGGAAGCTGCCAAAGCTCCAACATTTTTTCAATCGGCGTGATTAAAACGCTGTAAGGATCCATTTCTTTGAGGATGGCAGCGAGTGCGCCGACGAGTTTGCCGTCAATGTAAACGGGAGAGCCGCTCATGCCCTGCAATATGCCGCCCGTGCGCCGAATCACTTCGCCCGAAGCCTTAGCCAAAATCGTGCGGGAACCTTTGCCTTCGTCAGTCACGCCGATAATTTCCACGTCGAAATTCTCAATCTTGCCGGAACCGTCCACGACCGTGTAAGCTTTGCCTTTCATGCCGCTCTTTAGTTGTTCGAAAGGCAAAATTTCCGGCATCGCCAATGTCGCGTGCGGTATCAAAAAAATTATGAGAACAACGACCAAAAATAATTTCACAAAAAATCTTTGCAAGACCTTCAACTCCATTCCGGGATGCAAAAAAATTTAATCCTTGCTTAACCTAATGAATAATAAATCATTTTCTGAGAATCGTCAACGCATTGCCGACAAGTCGTTCTCTTCCGTCGCTGGGGATATTGACGAGGCTGCCTTTGAAAAATAATTCGGTTGAGCCGCCGCCGTCCAAGTTAATCGCTTCGACCGCTCCGAATTCGTTTTTCAAAATGCGCGCCCATTCGGTGAGCGTGCAACCTTTGCTGTGAGCTTGCCGCCCGTCGACGACCGCAAAAATATAATCGCCGTATTTTGTTATGCCGAAAGCCGAACGCGGGGCACGACCGACACGAATATCATTCGGGAATTGTTCGGCGTCTGCCGTCACGTAAATTTCTCCTTCCTTAACCAAAGTGGGACCCGCGCCGATAATGTGAATCGCCTCGTTGAAGTCGTCGCCGTGTTCGACGTTGATATAATCTTCCTCGAAAGTCATCTTGTCGCCGACGTAAACGCTCTTGAATTTTTCGGCGGCGGCTCCGTGTGCACTGACCACGAAACCGTTTGGCGGAATGTAATTGTTGCCCTTGTCGCGGAAAATATTTGTGACCTCTCCGTCTTGAACGACAAGCTCCACACCGAAATTATTTGTGCCGGTCGTCGCGCCCTGCCAACTGTTGTAAACGACAACGTTGTCGGAATTTCGTTCGCAGTCAACGCCGTCGATAACGACTTCCTCGCCGTTGAATTGGAGGACGCCGCGATAAACTTGCCGCGCAAAAATTGTGGTGCCGTCCGCTCTGATTCCGACAGCCGAACGAATAAAATAGGTCGTGCCCGCCGTGATTCCGTCGATTTTCGTGTTGCCGTAAATCGTTCCTTTGACGCCGAAATAGCTCGCGTTAATCGTGGCGATTGCTTCAGGCGAATTCATTTGCGAAACGGTGGCGCGTCCGGGAATTTGATTTTTCGCCAAGACGGGGCGCACAAAATATTTTTCGTGATCGGCGATAACCGCGAACGCCATCACTCCGTTTTTATGATAAACCAAAAACTCCAAGCCCTCTTCTTCTTCGACGGGCGGAGGCGTGACGGTTTTCGGAGGTTCCTCGCCTTCTTCATAAACCGGCGGGTCGTAATATCCGGACTCAAGCGGCGGGTGCTTTACTTCGGTTGCTTCTTCTTCTGCGGAAGGTGTCTCGTCAACAGATTTCTCTGCTTGTGCGAAATTCGGTGCAGTCAAAAAAAATATTCCCGCCGTAAACAGCGCGGCGATTTTTTTTATCATTCCTATTACTCCTCAAAAATGGTTTGGCTTGCAATTTCTGTTGTCGCGAAAAAATTCCTTCACGATTGCGAAAAAAAATTACCTCCGCAATCGAGGAGGCAATTTTTAATTTCTTATTCGGTGGTGCTCGCTGAGGGACTCGAACCCACGACTTCCTCCATGTGACGGAGATACTCTACCAACTGAGTTAAGCGAGCCGGTAAAAAAAAATGGTGGGGCTGACAGAACTCGAATCTGTGACCTCCTCGATGTCAACGAGGCACTCTAACCATCTGAGCTACAACCCCATGTCTCTTTCAAGACAAGCGCAATTATAGCGGCTAAGCCTTCATTTGTCAAGAAAAATTTTGGCGCGTTTCTTCTGCTTTTCTTTTGCAAGTTTTCTTCTGCTTTT
>CAMVAG010000180.1 GCA_947165405.1 uncultured Selenomonadales bacterium | reverse complement strand
TTTTTCAGCAAATGTTCCAGCGCAAGTTGCCGCGTTGCTCCGTGATTAAAATTTTTTCGCGGTATCGTCAAGACTTCGACGCCGAAATTTTTTGCAAGCTTAACCGTGTCGTCCGTTGATTCCGAATCGACGATTAATTTTTTCGTCGGCAAAGTCTGCGCGGATATTTGCTCAAGTAATTTTTGGAATTGCACGCCCGCGTTGAGCGTCGGGATTATCAAGCCGCAATTCATATCAATCCCTCCGCGTCGCCTTCATCGCCAATTTGTTTTGGTACATGTCGGCATCTGCCCGCTTGAAAACTTCTTCCGCCGATTTATCGACGCCCGATTGATAATACGCAACGCCCACTGCCGCCGAAACTTTTTCCCAAGCTTGGAGCGTCGAATCGGCTTGCAACTTTTTAATCATGCTTCGAAGCGCGGAGACATCTTCCTCGCAACGGGCAAGGAGTTCGCCGTCGAGCACCACGACAAATTCATCGCCGCCGACGCGATAAACATTTTCTTTTCCGAAAACCGAACAGGCAAGCTTGCCCGCGTTAATCAGATATTCGTTGCCGCGCTCGTGACCGTAGGTATCATTGACGCGCTTAAGATAGTTCACGTCAATCATGATTATGCAAAACGCCGCGCGCCCTTCGGCAATGGCGGAATCGAATTCGGCGGTTTTCTTGACGTAGGCAGTTTTATTTTTAAGCCCCGTCAAAGAATCGGTGTGCGCCAACTTATCCATGACCGCGACCTCAATTTTTGCCTTGCGGAAATTTTCAAAGTAGTGCATGCTGTCCGAAGTCGTCTTGAGGAAAGCGGCATAAAGATTTTCAATTTCGTCACGGGTTCTGATATCCAAGTTCCTAATGCGTTCGACATTTTTTTTGCGAGCCGCCTCGCTGTCGTAGGCAAAATTTCGGGCGCAATAAGCCATCGTGTTGACGGGCAAAATAATATTGTTCTCAACGAACATCAAGACGAGCACGAAAATCAAAATGACCGCGCCGGAAAAAATCGCGATAACTTTCGTGATAAACATTCTGCCGTAGTCGTTTATGATGTCCATAGAAAAATCAATGCCCGCGTAGGCGACGCAATGACCGACGCTGTTGTAAACGGGTTTGTAAATCGTCAACAGGTAGCCGTATTTGTCATTGTTGATAATTGGTCGAATAGGTCTGCCCGCGAGCAAATCGGGAATGTATTCTTCAAAGGAAGGGTCGAATTCTTCAATGTCGCCCGGCTCGGATGCTTCAATATTAGGCGTATCCAAATCAAAAACGACGTGGCAACCGTCTTCCATGATTTTATAAACGTACAAAAATTTTACGTCGGAATTGCTTGCGCGAATTTTATAAAGTCTTCTTTCAACTTCTTTGTAGCCTTCCGCCAGATAGCCCTTCTCCAAAAATTCGTCGACGCGTTTGGGGTCTATCTCGTTGACCGCCATTGAAACTATTCCGTCGGCGATTTTTTCTCTGTCTTCGACCATCGAATCATGATAAATCGTGTAGCTTATGGCGGAGATAAAAAATGCGACAAAGAGCGTAATCGCCATCAAGTTCAAAAGCAATTTCGTGCGCAATGAATTAACGAAGCTACTTTTAGTTTTTATCGCCTTTTGTATTTCGGGCGAAAGAGGAGCTTGCATCTTGCCCAGAAGTTTGAATCTTTCTTTGACGTCGGGCGGAATAAATTTCAGCATGAAGAAGCCCAATATAATCGCCAAAGCTTTATCGGGCAGCTCTTCGAAAAAATGCACGAGGAAATCATTTTTTACATCCGGCGAAAACGAAAAGCTTAACATTTCCTCAATGAGCGTGCCGGAAATGCTCGTGATAAAAACCGTCAAGGGGATTGTCAAAATAATTTTCGAAAATTTTTCGTAGTAGCCCTTGCCCGCCAAAAAAGATGTAATTATCGCGAGCAAAATGCTGACGAAGCCGTAATAAATTTCTTCCGAATCGAACAGCGTACCAAATAAATTCGTGAAAAATCCTACGGCGATACCGGGTGCGTAGCCGCCGAGTGCCGCGATAAAAATTGTGCCTATGGTATCGAGATAAATCGGCAGATGAAAATTTTTGGCGATGATTATGCCGATAACATTCAAAAGCATTCCCGCCGCGCAGGTCGCCACGAGTTTCAAAAAAGCTTTCTCGACATTGATACCGCTGATATGCGTAACAACTTTAGTAATCATACTGATTGTCCTTCAAAAAATTTTTGCGCAGATTATATCACGAAAGATTATACTTAACAAAGCGGCGTTGCAAAAAATTTTCGGCAGTGATATAAATAATTCAAAAGCCAAAGGAGAATTTGACATGAAGAAAATTATTGCGGTGGACGGACCTGCCGGCGCGGGCAAGAGTACCGTTTCAAAAATCGTTGCGGCTCGGCTCGGCTACACCTATATCGATACGGGAGCAATGTATCGGGCGGTTGCCTTGAAATGCAATGAGGAATTGGGAATTGGGAATGCGGAATGGAACGAAGATTTGATGGCTGAAGTTTTGCGGAACGTTGACATTAAATTGGATGAGTCGGGAAAAGTTTTTCTTGACGGCCGCGAAGTCACCAAAGAAATTCGCACACCCGAAGTGAGTCGCGGAGCTTCCGACGTTGCAAAATTCGGCGTCGTTCGCAAGAGATTGACGGAACTTCAACGCGATATGGCTCGGCTTGGCAAAGTCATAATGGACGGTCGAGACATCGGGACACAAGTTTTGCCGAACGCCGACTTGAAAATTTTTTTGACGGCTTCGGTTGAGGAGCGTGCGCGTCGACGTTTCGAGGAGCTCAAAGCAAAAGGATTGACCGTCGACCTCGCGCAGATTGAAAAAGAAATTTCTCTGCGTGACAAGCAAGACAGCGAACGCGAAATTGCACCGCTCGCCCAAGCCGAAGACGCCGTGCTTTTGGATTCGACAAGCCTGACGATTGAGGAAGTCGTCGCAGAAATTTTGCGCCTCGTCAAAGAAAATTGACACGAAAATTTTTAGAAAATTTTTTTATCGGCAAGCAGGAAGATAAAAGCGGGCGGCGAATAAAATTTTTCAAAAGGTTGCCCGCGCAGGGTAACTGCCGTTAATAATATTTCATGCAAAGATAGGAGAGGGTCACTAATGACAGAAGCAACCGCAACCATCGAAAACAAAACAGGTATTCACGCGCGCCCCGCATCGCAGTTCGTGCAGAAAGCATCCTCGTTCAAGTCCAAAGTCCAAATAAAGGCTAAGGGCAAAACCGTCGACGCGAAGAGCATCCTTATGATCATGAGCATGGGCTTGGTCAAAGGCACCGAAGTCACGCTCGTTGCTGACGGCCCGGACGAAAAAGAAGCAGTTGCCGCACTCAAGCAGATGATCGACGACAAATTCGGCGAGGAATAATCCGCGTATTCCGTTGCAATTTCAGGGGAGGAGGATTTTAGTGGTTAGCGGTTAGGGCTTAGTGGTTAGGGAAAATTTTTTCCAATCACTAACCACTAATCACTAACCACTAAGACCGCCTCCCCTTTTGTGTAACTCTTTGGAGGAGAAAACATGGCAGAGAAAATTAAAGGCAAAGGCGTAATTGCCGGTATCGCAGTCGGCAACATCCTTCTGGCAGGTCAAAACCTCGACGGTTATCTCGCAAAATATCAGCCCGCAAAACCCGCCGCCGAAAAGAAAAAGGCAGCAGACGCACTCGTAGCCGTCGCCGAAAACCTCAAAAAGAGCATCGACGACTTCAACGAGCAAGGGCTTAAAGAACAAGCCGGTATCCTCGAAGCACACCGCATGATGGTCGAAGACCCCGCAATGAGCGGCGCGATTGACGAACAAATCGACGTAAGCGGCTCGGCTCCCAAAGCTGTCATTGACGCTTACGAAGCCCAAGCGCAGATTTTCGAGGCAATGGAAGACGAATACTTCCGCGGTCGTGCCGTCG
>CAMVAG010000179.1 GCA_947165405.1 uncultured Selenomonadales bacterium | reverse complement strand
CCTTTCGGGATTAAAAATTTTCATGTGGCGTTTAACATTTTCGCGAGTGCCTTGAACAATGGCGTTGCTGAAGTCGAAAAATTTTGCTTGCGGATTTTTATCGCAGACTTCACGAATTTTTTTAGCCGAGTTGTCGTAGCTTGCGGTTGCGATGTTGATTTTCTTGATGCCATTTGCGATACAATTTCTGAAGTCGTTTTCGGTCAAGCCGGTGCCTCCGTGAAGGACAAGCGGCGTTTGAACTGCGTCGAAAATTTCTTTCAAGCGGTCGATTCGCAACTGCGGTTGAACGGTGTAATTGCCGTGAGCGGTTCCGATTGCCACTGCCAGCGCATCGACTTCGGTCTCTTCGGCGAAACGTTTTGCCTCGTCGACGCTTGTAACCAGAACGTCAACGCTTTTGTAATCGCCTTCCGCTCCTCCGACGCGACCGATTTCCGCTTCGACTGCCGCGCCTTGTGCATGAGCCAGCTTGACGACTTCGCGAGTGCGTTTGATATTTTCTTCGAGAGGATATTTCGAGCCGTCGAACATCACGGAAGTAAATCCGAGTTTCAACGCAAGCTTAATCGTTTCGAGTGTCGAGCCGTGATCCAAATGGACGGCAGTCGGCATTTTGCATTTCCTTGCGGCGGCGAGCATGACTTCTCCGAGCAAATCGAGCGGCGAATATTTCAAACGACCTTCAGCGATTTGCAAAATCAGCGGCGTGTCGAGTTCCTCTGCTGCTTGAATCGCGCCCCAAGCCATTTCCATATTCGAGACGTTGAAGGCACCGACTGCAAACGACGTATCGTCATGCGCGGCGAAAAGGTTGGTCATTTTTACGAGGGACATCTAATCACCCCAAACAAAAAGCGCAATCCTATCAAAAGAGCTTTTTATAAATCTCAATGATTTGCTCTTTTGTGGGAACGCGCATGGTATTTTGCGGGCTGCCGCTTTCGAGGGCATCGGACGCCATTTTATCGAGCTGTGCAAGAAATTCTTCTTTGGTGTGCTTGCCTTTTGCGAGAAGTTCTTCAAGCGACGGGATACCGACTTCCTTGCAGAAACGAGCGACTTCTTTAACCATAGCTTTTGCCGCGTCAATGTCGGCAGTATTTTCATCGGCAACACCCATTATGCGACCGATTGTTGCGAAACGTGCGGTGTTTTCTTCGATAGCGAATTCCAAACACGCGGGAAGTAAAACAGCATTGGAGACGCCGTGAGCAATGTGGAAGAGCGCACCAATCGGGCGGCTCATGCCGTGAACGATTGTAACCGACGCATTGTTGAAAGCGATACCTGCTTCGAGCGCAGCAATTGACATTGCCAGACGAGCTTTTTCATTTTTGCCGTCACGATAGCAAACGGGCAAGTTCTTATGAATTTTGGTGATAGCTGAAATGGCAAAAGTATCCGTGAGCGGTTGAGCCTTTCTTGACGTATAAGCCTCTATCGCGTGGCAGAGTGCATCAATACCGGTTGCCGCCGTGACGCCGGGAGGCGCAGTCATTGTAAAAGTCGGGTCGACGACTGCCAACGCAGGAATAATCGACGGTCCGCCGAGCAACATTTTAACATTATTTTCCGTGTCCGAAATGATTGTGTTTTTGGTAACTTCGGAACCTGTGCCGGCTGTCGTAGGAATCGCCACGAGATAAGGAACGGGCATATCGATAACTTCATGCATATAGGAATTAATCTTTCTGTCGCCAGCCGTTGTCATGAAACCGATAGCTTTTGCCGTGTCCATCGGGCTGCCGCCGCCCAACGCGATGATAAAATCGCAAGCATTTTCCTTGTAGACTTTCAAGCCCGCCTCAACGATTTTATCGGTCGGCTCGGTGTTCGCGCCGTCAAAGATAACGTAAGGAATATTTACCTTTTTAAGAGCATCCTCAACCTTTGCCGCGTTGCCGAACTTAACCATAAATTGGTCGGTGACGATAAGAGCTTTCGAGCCTTTGCCCGCTATGTGGTCGCCCAGCTCCGAAATAACATTGACGCCGGAAATAATTTTCGCCGGCACCATGAAAGTATAACCCATAACTTACACTCTCCTCTCAAAAATTTCTTGATGATTTTTTGATTATGTATTGGTGATAATTTTAAAACTTGTTACGCTTGATGTCAATATAATTTTATGCAAATTTTTTCTTTGAATCATTACGTTTAGCCAAAAAGCGAAGGCAATAAATCTTGTCAAGAGTTGAGTTTTAGTTTAAAATCATTTTCTAAAATGATGAAGAGGAGGACTTCTATTGAAAGTTGAACGCATCCACCAAATTCATGAGTTGTTAAAAGAACGAAAACGCATCTCACTCGATGAACTTTGCGAAATTTTTTCCATATCAAAGAATACAATCCGCCGCGACGTTGCAGAACTTGAAGAGATGGGCGTTATTCAAAAAGTTTACGGAGGCATCGTCCTAAAGGAAACGAATATCACTGCTCTCGAACCGTTCTCTACTCGCGAACTCCGCAACATTGACGCAAAAAAGAAGATTGCCGAAACTGCCGCTGCGCTGGTTAATGACAACGAGGTAATTTATATCGACTCCGGCACCACGACCATGCATTTGCTTCCGCATTTTGCTCAAAAACAATTTTTAACTGTCGTCACTGCAAGCATCTACGTTTTGGACTTGGCTGCAAATCACAGCAATCTTAATGTCATAGCGACCGGCGGAAGTCTCTTGGCTCCCGTGAAAGCCTTCGTCGGGTCTAACGTTTTGGACTGCATACGTAACTACAATTTTTCAAAAATTTTTCTTGCCAGCACCGGCATTTCCATTGAACACGGCGCAACCAATGCTTCCCCGCTCGAATGCGAAATCAAACGGGAACTCATGAAAAAATCTTGCCCGAAATTTTTGCTCGTCGATCATTCCAAATTCGATGTTGCTTCACTCATGACTTACAGCGACTTGAAAAATATCAACTGCATTGTCACCGATTCTCAACCCGAAGATAAATTTCTTGACTTCTTCAAAAGAAACAATATCCGGCTAATCTTAACTGCCAACGAATAAACTTCCAAAAAAAGAAACGGTCTCGAATATTTACGAGCCGCCATATATCATTTGTTGGATTAGGGTCATTGTTAAGAAAAGCCGAATCAGTTTCGAAGATAAATTATTTGTAGAAGTCGGGACGATCTTTGAATACTATGGGAACGACAGCTCCGTCGGATTGTTGAGATTTAACAAGCGCGTCGGCAGTGCAAGTTGCAAGGTAGCCGTCCCAAGCGTTCGGTCCGCTGACGACGCCGCGAGCCGCTTCGTTTACCCAGTCTTGAACTTCTTCATCGTAAGCATCATGGAAACGAACAAAGCAATCGGTATCAATCGTCGTGGAAACTTGCGCGCCTTTACGATAGCTCGGATAAAGCGGTTGAGGCATTTTAATCGCTCCGTCTTCGCAGACAACTTCGCAGTTAATGTCGTAGCCGAATTTGCAGTTGACAAAAACCTCGTCGTCGACGCAAATGCCGTTCTTGGTGCGCAACAACATAATCTGCGGGTCGGCGAGATGTTCGGCGGCGTATTTTGTCTTGCGCGGGAAGAGAACTTGCGCCGAAACAAAATCGTCATTAACCAGCCAATGGATAACGTCAATCTCATGAATCGCGGTATCGTCAACTGCCATGCGAGTGGTGTAGCTGTCGGGGACAGTCGGATTTCTGTGCGTGCAATGAACGATAAGCGGTTCGCCGTATTCGCCCGATTGAATCGCTGCTTTGACTTGACGATACCCCTTGTCGTAGCGGCGCATGAAACCGAGTTGAATCAGATGCTTGCCGGATTTAATTTCGGCGTCGATAACTTCCAAGCAATCGGCCGCAGTGGTGCAAAGCGGCTTTTCGCAGAATATACGCTTGCCGGCCTTTATGGCTTCGAGCAAGCTTTCTTTATGTGCAAAGCCGGGACTGACAATGAAAAC